>JBPOHB010000174.1:0-2307 GCA_052036055.1 Bacillota bacterium
GTGCATCATGAAATGCACCTTCTTCTATCCCATTCATAAGTACTTTGTCAAGTACCGACAAATAAGTTTCAATATACGCGTCAATGCATTCTACCTTTCCCTTTGAATAGCCAGGAAACAGCTTCAATTCATCTATATTCGCAATCAACTCTGCTAATAATTTATCCACATCTGCCATATCATTTCACCTTCATTTCTTATCTCTTGCCGCTTGGGGCTTTGCCGCAAAGCGCTTCCTTACACTCGAAATTGTGCCGGTGTACGTTGCGCCGTTGCAAGAAGATCCTCTGTTCGTCTGATTTCTGCATCCAGTGTAGAAATGGCTTCCTGGTAAAGGGAATCAACGTTCGTATAGGGGCTTCCGGTCAGTTTTTCCTGTGCTACGATCAAATACTGTTCTGCAAGCGGTGAATACGAGGTATATTCCTCTACGCCTGTCAGACGCATCTTTCGATCCGACTGGCGTTGCCCAAATCCCTCCTGTGCAGAAATAAGTTGTGATCGGGTCGTATTCAGCTTTTCCCGTTTGTTTTGGAGTCGATTGATTTATTCTGCATTTGACTGCAAAATCCTTATACTCCTATTCCTTTGTCTTGATTAAAACGTTACTTTTCTCTCTTAACTTCATGAACCGCCTTCCGAAAAGAAAGGCGGTTCATGCTTGCATGACATTCTTGGGAGGATTCCTCCTCCCCTTTTCCCGGATCGATGTGTTACATCGCGGTAAGGCTCTTCTTTGCGGCTGCATCCGCTGCTGCATAGCCATCTGCAGATGCATTTATGTTTACAGACACAGCATCCAAGAAAGACTGCCCCTTCTGTAGCTGATCCTTCAAGATCCTGTATGTCTCTCTATATTCTGTCAGTGCCTCGCCATCCCACTCACTCTCCAGGTTTGACATAAGCGTATCTAGCTGGCTGATTGTCTCCCCCAATGAATCGCGATGATTTGCATATTCTGCAGCTCTTCCTTTTAATACATCTGGTGTTACTCGTAGTGCCATATAATATTACACCCATACATATTTCTTTTTGTTACTATTTGTATGATAATCGCGTGTTTTCAAAATGTCAATATTTTTGTCTAATATTTTTTCGTTTTATATTGTCAAATCTATTCTGATCGGTCGTTCTCTGTCAAGGGGAGGGTCGAGATGATCACCGCATCTGCCGACGTGGCCGCCTGTCCGTTCGCGGCATTTGTAGATAATTCATCAAACGAGCCCAAGAAGAAATTATTCAGGAATGCAAGCCCCCGGTCTTGATCTAAAGAACAATCCGGACAAATTTCATCCCAAACTATTTTTTCACTCTTTTCTTTTGGCTCAGGGTAGAGGGCAGAAAATATTTCGCCAGAAAGTTCATTCCAATCTGGTATTGATTCCATAGATCCAATTGAAATTGCATTTTTCGAAAATCCCGCACCAACCATTACAGAGGCAGCACCGTATAAACGCGATTCCCAAAGGTGCTTTGCAATGTCTGTCAAGTAAGATTCAACATTTTCCTTTGATTTCATAGTTTTTTACCTCTTGAATTTTTATGCTCAATATATTTTTGAAAATGCTTCCAGTGAACCAAACATCTCATATACTTTGGAAGGTATTTAGAAAATCTCGTTTTGAATGAGTGAATATCCTCCATTTTCGCGTCAAAATAAATATACTACTTATATGCAACAATAGGAATGGACAATGACAAGACACTTTACTGACACTTCGCCTGTAATCATGTTATTCTTTCTCCCGATTCCAAATATACGTGGTGTATCGGCCGACGCCGAACTTGATGATTTCTTTATTTTGCACAAGAGCAGTCAGCGCCCGCTGTATGGTAACCTGACTGATGTCCGGACATTTCTGCATGATCTCTGTTTTTGTAATTTTCCCAAGCGTCCTTTTGATGATCTCGCGAACGCGATCCGGCTTAGACAGATTTCTGGTAGTCATTCTTCTCTTCGTGCCACCCTTCAGAACTTCGCTGCAAGGCCTCGTAATAGGTCTCTTTGGACGTCTCAATCAATTTTTCAATGCTGATATATTTCCCGACGATATAGCCTGACCGATAGAGTAGCAGCAGGGTCAGAAGTCGGCTCATGCGTCCGTTTCCATCGTTAAAGGGATGGATGCAGAGAAAATCCAGAATAAAGATAGGCGTTAGTAGAAGCGGATCGTATTCGGTAAATTTGCTGATGCCGCTAAGCGTTGTAGAGAGTCTTTCCATCGCCTCTGGCGTCTCCCATGCGGCAACAGGTCGAAACCGAACAAACGTATTACCCTGTGTGTCTACTTCTTCAATTACGTTGTC
>JBPOHB010000152.1:0-1821 GCA_052036055.1 Bacillota bacterium
GTATTGAAGAGTATTCCGTTTCAGAGAAATTGGCACTTGAGAAAGATGTGCTCGGTCTCTATATATCGGGTCATCCGCTTGACGCCTATAAGTCGATGATCGCGGCATTCGCGAATACGGACAGTACGGCATTTACTCGTGCTACAGGTGAGGATGAGGTCATGATTGACCGCGTTCTTAAGGATCAGGAACGTGTTGTGATGGCCGGACTAATGAAATCCCGGACAACGAAGGCGACGAAATCAAAAGAGATGATGGCCTTCCTTCAAATGGAGGATCTATTTGGAGAATATGAGGTCATTGTTTTCCCGAAAACTTTCTCGACGTATGCGCAAATACTGCAACAAAATCATGTTCTTCTCATCCGTGGTAAAGTGAGTATTCGAGAAGATGAACCGCCAAAGCTGATTGCGGAAAGTATAGAAGAATTCGTACAATCGGGTGATGACGGGGAGACGCAGGCGGCAGAAACTTCTTCCACATCAAATCTTTCCAGAACTATGCAGGAGAAACAAATAACGGAAGACGACAGACGATCGGATTTATCTCAGAAACCTTCTGCGCCACCTGCCCGTGGTCAGCGGTTGGGCGTCCGTTTCTTTGGGAAGAAGAATGATGATGAATACAAACGAATGCTTGCATTTCTTGCCTATTTTCATGGTCGGATGCCAGTTGTCGTTTTTTTTGCCGATACGAAGGAAATCCTGTCTCTGCCAAACGAGTATTGGATTGATCCGGAAAGCGATATTCTTCATGAATTTTCTGTAATTTGTGGGGCGGATAATCTGGCGCTTTATTGATTGTCTTTCTCATTTATGCATCTTTGCGTATAAACCGCATCAATTACGATGATAAATCCTGCTTATTGTAAGATTAGAATCGCTTTCGATTTTTCTATTCAGCGGTTATAATGTTGTTGTCTGTCTATAACAAGGCAAATAAAGAAAGAATGAATCAGGAGTGTGACTGAATATGAATGATGAATATACAGATGGTAATCTACCTAACCTAAAGGACTTGGTCGCTCCCAATTATGATCATATTGCGAAGAAGGATGCCCCCGTTATTCGTGGAATTGGCGTGCTGACAAGTGGTGGGGATGCTCCGGGTATGAATGCGACGATCCGAGCCGTTGTCCGTGCGGGACTGCATTATGGATACGATGTTTATGGCATAACTAGAGGATTCCACGGCCTGTGGAAGGGCGAAATTGAACAAATCACCGGAAGAGAAGTATCTGAGAAGCTACAGCGCGGTGGAACATTTCTCATGACGGCACGATCGAAGACTTTTGAGACACCTGAAGGCGTCGTGAAGGGGGCCAAAATGTGTGGGGTCTTTGGCGTTGATGTTCTCGTGGTTATTGGTGGTGACGGTTCATACCGAGGAGCAAGAGATCTTGCGCGTATCGGTGTGCCGGTAATAGGGCTTCCTGGTACCATTGATAATGACATTGCTTCGACAGAATATACAATTGGCTATGATACTGCTATGAATACGGCAATGGAAGCGATAGATAAACTGCGTGATACAGCATCTTCACATGAACGGTGTAGCGTTATTGAAGTAATGGGAAGGCGCGCTGGTTATATTGCTTTGAATGTTGGCATAGCAACGGGAGCGGAAGTTGTTTTGATTCCGGAACAGCCGATCGATTTCAATAAGGATGTTATCAAGGTCATTTTGGATGGAAGAAATAGTGGAAAGCGTCACTATATTGTTATCGTGGCGGAAGGATCAGGCAGTGCGACAGATATCGCGAAAAAGATTGAGGAAGCGACGGGTATCGAGTCTAGACCGACCATTCTTGGACATCTTCAA
>JBPOHB010000066.1:0-13285 GCA_052036055.1 Bacillota bacterium
ATTGTGAGGGCGTCGTTGCTGGAACCTTTCGACTGATTTTTCCCAATATGGAAGCCTACAAGACTCATGTCTCTGATCTTCCCGCAGATCTATCCGAAATACCTGTCGCCTATTTTTCGCGTTTTGCGGTTGCGTTACATATGCAAAACATGGGCGTTGGCAACCTTCTTCTTCTTGCCGCAGAAAAAGAAGCCCGTATGCAAGGGGCAAATTACTTGCTCCTTCATACGGCGCTTTCTCACATGGAACTTGTATCTTTCTATCAGAAACGAGGCTTTACTCTTCTGGATCAAAGTAGCAATCGCGGATATGCACGCGGGCTTTTCGGAAAACAGATCCGATAAAAAAGTCGCAAGACTCCTGTATTCCGACCCGTATCTGACGCGCTGAGAACAGATTCTTCAGGATTTACGCGCAATTGCGTCGCGCGCCGCTTCCGCAATATGTTCCGCGGTCAGACGATAGAGCGTAAGGAGTGCTTCTGGCTTCCCCGACTGTCCGAATGTATCCATCACACCTACTCTTCGTAAAATGCAAGGCGCCTTCTCGGAGAGAACCTCTGCGACAGCACCGCCAAGTCCGCCAAGAATGGTATGCTCTTCCGCAGTTACGACGGCGCCTGTCTCCTTGGATGCAAGTATAATGGCTTCTTCGTCAATCGGCTTAATTGTGTGCATGTCAAGAACGCGGGCATGGATTCCTTCAGTGGCAAGCTGATCACATGCCGCAAGAGCGATATTCACCATCGTACCCGTTGCAATAATGGTAACATCTCTGCCTTCACGAAGGATATTGGCCTTGCCGAGCGTAAACGATATATCATCCCCGTATTCGCCATAAACACCTTCTACCGGAAGTCTGCCCAAGCGGATATAGAAGGGGCCGTTCGTATCCATTGCGACGCGGATCGCGGCACGCGTTGAAGCTGCGTCACAGGGTGAAATAACATGCATATTCGGGAGCGCGCGCATGATCGATAAGTCTTCTATACATTGGTGTGACGCCCCATCCTCACCAACAGTCAGTCCCGCATGCGTAGCGCATACTTTGACATTCAAATTCGGATAACAAGCAGAATTTCTGATTTGCTCCAAGGCTCTTTCCGCAGCAAAAATAGCAAATGTCGATGCGAATGCAATCTTGCCACATGTGGCCATTCCTGCCGCAACCGACATCATATTCCCTTCGGCAATCCCCATATTCACGTGACGCTCTGGGTATGCACTGCGAAAAGTCGCTGTGTTCGTAGATTTGGAAAGATCTGCATCAAGCACGACCATTCTCTCATCGCTTCCAAATTCTGCGAGTGCACGCCCGTAAGCTTCTCTGGTAGCCATTTTCGTCATAATTATACCTCCAGAGCGGCAATTGCCGCGTTTATTTCCGTTATTGCAAGCTCGTATTGTTCTTGCTTGGGCGCGGCGCCGTGCCAACCTGCCTGATCCTTCATGAAGGAAACCCCCATGCCTTTATGTGTACGAGCGACGATCATTGTTGGCTGTCCGCTTATCGTGTCAGCCTCCGCGACTGCCGCTTCAATCTGCTCAAAATCATGGCCATCAATTGAGATGACGTGCCAGCCGAAAGCTAGAAGCTTATCCGGGATCGAACCGAGTGACATAACCTTATCCGTTGCTCCGTCAATTTGCAGTCCATTAAAATCAACAAATGCCGTGAGATTATCCAGTTTATAGTGAGCCGCTGCCATGAACGCTTCCCAGACCTGACCCTCTTGCAATTCGCCGTCACCTAAAACGGAGAATACGTGGTACTCTTTCTTGTCGAGTTTGCCAGCAATTGCCATACCGACAGCAGCCGAAATACCCTGTCCAAGAGAACCCGTTGACATATCAATGCCCGGAATATGATCCATACACGGATGTCCCTGCAGAAGTGCCCCACACTGTCTCAAGTCGCCGATTTCGCAAGACGAAAAGAATCCGCGAAGTGACAGAGCCGCATAAAGTGCAGGAGCGCAGTGGCCTTTCGATAATACAAAGCGGTCACGATCTGGATCTTTGGAGTTGTCTGGAGATATTTTTAGTCTTTCCGAATACAAGTATGCAAGTATGTCGGTACAAGATAATGATCCGCCCGGATGACCCGATTGTGCCTTGTATACACCTTCAAGAATCAATTTCCGCATATTTGCGGCATAGAGGGCAAGTTTCTTCTGCGTGCTCTTATTCATGTGCGTCCCCTTTCAGTCTTCTGAGGACGATTTTACCATATAAAGCTGTGTATGAGAATCGATTTTTCCATCCTGAAGATAAACCCGCGGTACTCTTTTGCCTACGAGGCACGTGATTTCGTAATTGATCGTCTCAAGCATATCCGACAGCTCGTCAACCGGCAACGAATACGTGACATCACCCATTTTCTGATACCCGAAAAGAATCACTTCGTCAGATACCTTCGGAGGAACAGGAAAATCCGTAACATCAATCATGCACATATCCATGCAGATATTTCCGATGATCGGCGCACGGCGTCCCTTGAGAAGAACCTGCGCACAATTCGAAAATCGCCGCGAATAGCCATCCGCATACCCGATGGGGATCGTCGCAATCACGCTCTCTCTCTGCGTCATAAATTTGCGCCCATAGCTTACATACGAACCCTTGGGGAGCGTTTTTACGTGTATGATGCCCGACTTCAGCGTCATGGCAGGATGTAAGCTAATTTCTTGGTATGGCGGCGGACATCCCTTCGGGTACATGCCATACATAATGAGTCCCGCGCGAACCATATCAAGATGCATTTCCGGGAATCTTAGTATTCCTGCGCTATTGCAAACGTGCTTCAAGCGAATAGACAGTCCTTTCTCCTCAAGAATCCTAACAACATCCATGAATTTCTCGAATTGCTGATACACATACGTATTGTCCTCTTCATCTGAGGTTGCAAAGTGAGAAAAGAGTCCCTCGATCTCAAGACCCTGAAGAAGTGATATCTGCATAATCTCAGAAATGGCCTCTTCGGTTGTCTGATAGCCAATTCTTCCCATTCCCGTATCAAGCTTGATATGAATCTTAACTTGATGCCCGTGAGCCTGTGCCTGTGCAGAAAGCATCTCAGCAAAAGACCGATCATATACGGTAAGCGTCAGATCATATGCGATGACATCCGCAATTCGTCTCGTGTCCGTCTGATTCAGCACAAGAATCGGTACATTAATACCATGCTTGCGAAGTTCGACCGCCTCGTCAATCATAGAGACCGCCAGTCGTGTTGCGCCGTTTTCAAGCAATACGCCCGCCGTTTGACAGGCGCCATGTCCATAGGCATCTGCTTTCACGACAGCCATAATCTCCGCTCGCAAAGAAGTAATTCTGCGAATTTCCTGCATATTCTTCCCTAGAATATCCAAATCAATTTCCGCCCAAGTCCTGCTTGGATAATACTGTTCTGTCAACATATCGATTGTTATCCTTCTTCCCACTTACAGGTTCGAAACGCCTCTGTAAAGTACCCGAAAAGATCGGTAGGCTGCATATATCGTTTCCCGAGTTTGCGCGATGCAAGGTCGCCTGCAAGTCCATGAAAATATACCCCGGCATTTGCCGCCAGAGTCGGAGAGAGTCCCTGTGCAAGGAAGCTTCCAATAAGCCCAGCAAGCACATCGCCGGACCCGCCTTTGGCCAGTCCGTCATTGCCTGTAGAATTAATATACCACTCTCCGTCTGGAGAAGAAACCACCGTTTTGTTTCCTTTGAGTACCAATACGACACGCCACTCCTTCGAGAAGGCGCGAACCTCCACTTCCCGATCGTCTTTGTTCCATGTTGGAAGAAGGCGCGCAAATTCTCCGGGATGTGGCGTAATAACGGCCGGCATGAGCCCTGCCGATACGCGGTTTGCGAAGGCATCTTTGAAAACATTCTTTGCTTCTGATAGGAAGGTCAGCGCGCCGGCATCCAAGAGTATCTGCTTTGCATTTGCCAGTAAATATAAGAGTACTTGCGTATCTGTTTCCCCTGACAACACGAGTCCCGGTCCAACTACACATGCGGATGCATGTTGAAGCGCCTCGTGAGCACGCACATAGAGACCCTTCTCTTGTTGTACCTGATGATAAATTGCCTGGGGTAATAAAGGAAACAGTTTTGCTGCGACATCCTGACCACTCAAAATGTGAATGATGCCTGTCCCGCTTCTGCACACGGCGTTAGCAGACAAATAAGCCGCGCCTGCCATATCCACTGACCCCGCCCAAAGTAGCAGACTGCCAAACGTGCCTTTATGTCCATCAATCGGGCGGAAAGGCGCTTTTTGCGTAACCCACTCTCTTGTGATTTCAACAGGCATCTCTTTCCCATTCGAATCGTTCATGGCATACATGCTCCTATCACAGACTCACGTAATATCCGACAAAGTCGTCAGATCAAATGGCGTCTCCTGATACACATAGTAGTTCAGCCAATTGGTAAACAGAAGTGTTGCACTCGACCGCCATCGAACAATTGGTTCACCAGAAGGGTCATCGTTTGGAAAATAGTTCTTGGGAATGGCTATTTCCATACCTTTGGCACGATCCCGCTCAAATTCGTCTCGAAGAGTAAGCGCATCATATTCCGAGTGCCCCGTGACAAAAATCTGTCTTCCCCGAAGATCTGATACTGCATACACACCGCATTCCTCTGATTCCGACAGAAGCCGCAGTTTCGGGTTCCCCAAAATGTCCTCTCGACGGATTTCCGTATGCCGAGAATGAGGAACCCAAAAGACGTCGTCAAATCCACGAAAAAGATTCACCGGTTTCGTGTACGTCATACTGTGGGAGAAAATGCCAAACACTTTGTTCTCACAAGTGTACTTCGGAACCCCGTAGTGATAATACAAGCCTGCTTGCGCGCCCCAGCAGATGTGCAGCGTGGAATAGACATGTGTCGTGCTCCAGGCCATTATTTCTGACAGCTCAGGCCAATAAGCGACTTCTTCAAAATCCATCATCTCAACGGGAGCACCCGTAATAATCATTCCGTCGTAGTATTTCGCCTTCACATCATCAAAAGTCTCGTAGAATTTTGTAAGATGCTCCACCGCCGTATTTTTAGGTTGATAGGATGCCGTATAAATCAAATCAATGTCGACTTGTATCGGAGAATTAGAAAGCACCCGCAAAAGCTGCGTCTCTGTCGCAATCTTATTTGGCATCAGATTCAGCAGCAAAATGTGAAGCGGCCTGATATCCTGACGAAACGCACGATCTTCGGGCATCACGAAGATGTTCTCCTTTTCAAGAATTCCAGTTGCTGGAAGATTGTTCTGAATACGTATTGGCATACATCTTCGCCCCTTTCATAAGAAGTAATCGGAAACAGATGAATCTGTCCGTGTATTGAGTATCTATTTTGCGTACAGCTTTTGTCAAGGAATATTCTCGCGCTTGATAGGATCGATCACAAGTCCTTCTGCTACAGAAACTCGTTTAAGATCGAGTGATCCGGAACAAATGCCGGATTAACCGCCGGAATTCGCGCAAGATCTCGGAGCAATTTGTTTGCAGATGCAAGCGCCAAATCAAGATCGGCAAAAGACTTCTGAGAAGATACCTTCGACATGAATACGGAGGGTTCCAATCGATTCTTTTCAAATCTTGAAATCGCTTCGGAGATATCCATCCACGCAAGCGGCGCAACCACCATACTCTCATATGCAAGCATAGAATTGACATAGAAATCAGCGTTTTTCAGATATTCGTCGAAACACCGCTGCTCTGAAGACAGAACCATCGGCCAATAATCGAGTGTTGCGAGTGCATGCGCACCTCTGTGTCTGTCATCCCGAACAATTCTCCGAAGCATTCGGATATCTTTACTATCAAAAAGTCGTCTGTCGGCAACAATTTCAGCCCAAGGCATAATGAAAATCCCAACCCATTCATCGCGCGGAATTTGCCCTGCGATATGCAAAGACAATCCATGCAGCCCTTCCACAAGCAGAAGTCCTTCATTATGCAGTGCTTTTGCCGAAGACTCCGATGCGCAAACCTGTATTCTACTTTGGAAATCAAACGCCTGCAAAGCTACCGTCTCGCCAGCAAGAAGCTGGTGAATATCCGAAACCGCCTTCTCATTATCTATGGTTGAAGGGCTCTCATAATCCGGACGACCATCCGAATCGTGTTCGACCTGATTCATATTATAATAGTCGTCGAGAGAGAGCCTGAGGGCCGATTTGCCCATAGCTGTCAGCCGAGAAACCAAACGATCTGCAAAGGTCGTTTTGCCGGAAGACGTAGGTCCGGACACAAAAACCGCGCGTATTTTCTCGTGGGAAATAATGTAGTTTGATATATCTTCAATCTTACGCAGAAATCCATCTTCAGAATCCGATACGAATTTACGAAATTTCTGCGCGCCAAGATTCTCTTCTAAGTCTTCTAAAGACAGGACTATTTTGTTTTCCAAAATTGCCATGCATATTCACTCACCGATCTATCTGATTTGTTAGCACAAACTTTGCTACAAGCTTATCGTATCCGTATTGTAATTGACGGAAGATAAGAAGAATCGTGCCGGGCACCATAATAGCAAGAAGAACCACAATGACTGCAAGAAAAACCACATATATGCCGCCGGTAAGTACGCCGAAAACAGTCGAAAACGAACCTGTCGAATCTGAGAATTTCTCGATATTTGATTCAAGTGTCGAATTCAGAAAATCCAGTAATTTCGCCCCAATCTGTGACACGGAAAGGTTTAAGAACGGCATAATCCATGTCGTTGCAAATAAAGTAAAGGCGACATGCTT
Source organism: Bacillota bacterium (assembly GCA_052036055.1). Classification (GTDB taxonomy): domain Bacteria; phylum Bacillota; class Clostridia; order Saccharofermentanales; family Saccharofermentanaceae; genus Firm-13. The sequence goes on from JBPOHB010000066.1 coordinate 6,757, forward strand.
AATCAATCCAGCAAGAAGAACGGGTACTTTGCCCCAAAACCGCATTCGGTAATATCGGAAACATAAAAATGGCGAAGCAAAAAACAAAAGCAGAAGTATGACGAGCTTCAAAATACGTGCACCGCCAAGAAGAACAGAGAAATAACCCGACAAATAACTAAGCGCTATCATCGCACACAGGAGCACGCCAAAACCAATAAACAATCCCGTGTGCCGGCGATTCTCAAAATCTGTATCACTCCACATTGATCCAAGAAACAGACCTTCAAAATAATCCACTCTCTTCTTCCTCCAAAACCATCGAACAGACCCATTGTATCAGAAATATAGGAGAGTGAAAACAAGTTGCCGGCAATATAGCAGCATCTGTCTTCCTATGAAAAACCGACGATTCAGCGGAGGCGGAAAGGAATTTTGGCAATTGATTCAATCATTTCACGAAAAGCACGCCACTCTTGTGGAAATTGGTTTGATCCCACAATACGCATTTGTGGCTTGTGTCGAAAGGAAATAACAACGGTCCAGTCTGCATCATGACACGACTTGATGTCATCTTGCGAGACTAGACCGGTATAATGTGTTGACCACTGCAAAATATGTGTTGTCGGAAGCTTGTCACAAAGCAGCTTCATTTTATCTGTTGAAATCGAACGCATGAAATTATTGTTCCACTGATGACTGTCTTTCCAGTGAATCAGTTTCTTATCCATATCAATGCTCACGCGAAGTGATCCCCGGCGATAGCCGGACAACTCCGCCTCAATACAGACGATCTCATCATACGCACTCATGAACATTTCCTGCCCTTTTCTGTCTCTTGCGGGAACGGCAAGAGTCTTGGTGTCACCATAATACATATAACTTACCCAATCTTAACGCCAAATACGGATCCTGCACGTGTGCCAATTACAATCATACCATTATATACAATAGGAGATGACTCCATGTTGAGTCCGCTTTGTGTCTCACTTGCAAGGCCAAGGTTGCGTGTTGTCTGCAAATACGTGATTCGCACGCCCGTTTGCGCGTTAACAAGATGAATCTGACCTAGACTGTCACACATGACGATATATGCGTTCCCTGCCTCGTCATAAACATCAACAGGCGAACTCCAAGAGTACTGATTCATATTATAACGCCAAACCTCTTCTCCTGTATCCTTGTCATATGCAACAAGAATATTGCCACTGTAGAGGCCATTGGTCATACAGTATGAGAAAATAACAAGATTGGATATCGATTTCTTGCCGACAATCGGTGTGCCAAGCATGCCGCCATTTACGTCGTCACCCTTATCCTCCCCATTTTTTGTATAACAACTCTGTGAGGTCTGCCAAATAATCTCGCCTGTCATCGCATCGATCTTGTATGTATATGAGGCTCCCTGATAATTCAGAACATCGGTTCTCTGCCAATCCACTTCTGTGCCTATATACAGATATACACGCCCATTGTCTTCTTCAAGTACAGGCGTAACATCCGAATCATCATCTAGCTGTCGCGCCCAGATCATAGTCATTGTATTCAAGTCCACACAAATCAAATTGCCGGAATTGTCGCTGCAATAACCGTAATGATCATATACAGACATGGAACTCTCGATGCCGATACTACTTCCGGAAATACCATCAAGTAAGTAGCGATACACCACGCTCTCGGGGTCAATAGAAATCGTTCCGGCCGCCGCATCAAAGACCGTATTGAGTTTGAGTGTATAGATCATTCCATTCTCATTCGGATAAATCAGTGTATCCGCGCTCCCGCAGACAATGGGGGAAGAATCACATGCCCCCCAATTTGTCCGATATGCACGAGAATCCATACCGTCTTGGTAATATAGTCTTGATGAATCGATCAGGCTATAGATTCGAAACCCAACCTCTCCGTCATCAGAATTGCAGTCCCCTTGTCCGACATAAAGTAGCGGATAGCCGCGCGGGTCCACGCAAGGTGTCCCCTTAATCGTTGCTCCGACAAATATGGGATCTCTGGTTTTCGTCCCATCATCGAGATCAAAGAAATATACATATCCATCCATCGCAGCAATTATGACTTCGGTCAGGCCTTCCTTCGCCTTCTTCTCAGGATATAAGTTCATGCACGCTCGTACTTCGTCAGACCATTCAATGACAACGGGTTGCCCGGTCCATCCGGTTCCCGACCAAGAGAATGACCACGAGGAGGATGCCATCGATCCGATCTGCCCATATTCCCATGTTTGCGTAAGCGTCGTCGGATTGGAGACGATTGTACCCCATGAAGCACAATTTCTGAAATTATTACCGCGGAAAGTTAAAATGCCCGGTACCGTCTGATAATCGACTGGGTCGCCAAAGGAAATAGCGGTAGAACGCGAATAGGGAGAAACATCGGTATCGCCGGACATTATCCCCTGCGTCACACCGCGGGACGATGCAGAAATGCCATCAGCAGGAGTCCCGATCGGAACATTCATCAGCGCGGAAGCGGGAAACAAAATCGTATTCTGATATGGGGCAACGGTTGCTTCCACTACAGGGGTAGGGGTTGCAACAAGAAGAACTGACGCCGACGTATCATTGCCCGTCGCAGATTCAGATCCACCTGTATCGCTTCCCGTTCTATCCGAAATGAGAGAATAAACACCGACACCGATTACCGAGAGAACCAAAACAATTGTAAGTGAAATGAGTACGCCAAGACCGCCACTATGTTTCTGTCTTCTCGGCTTATTGAACTGATTATCATATCTGACATAATCCGAACTTTTCATCATCGCGCGTCCCTCAATCAACTGATCATATAGTCATGTATTTTATCACATCCAAGAATTCTTTTCTATATCACACTACTTGCGAATTCAGCAGACAAATTGTCTGAGAAATGCCGTTTTTCGAAAGCGTCATGTATCACCGGCATGCAAATCTGCATCGGTTACATACATCCGAACAAATTCATCTAGTTTTGTAAGGCGATGGTTCATTCCGGACTTCCCAAGCGGTGGATTCATCATTTCTCCAATTTCCTTAATGGAGAATCCTGGATTGTCAATGCGGACACGCGCCGCTTCTATCAATTCCTGCGGAATGGAGACGGCTTTGGGATGACGAAGAAGGGCAAGAAGGTTCTCTGTCTGCCGAGCGCAAGCCTCCGCCTGTCGCTGCGAATTGCCTGAATCACAGTTTACCATTCGATTAACAGAATTTCGCAGCTCTTTGTCAACACGAATACTTTCCAGTCGAATCAGACTGCTATGTGCCCCTATGAGAGCCAGAAAATCGGCTATTTGCTGACCTTCCTTAAAATAGACCGTTATCCGGCTGTTTCGCTGTGAGACAGACGATAGAATATCCTCTGCATGCAGAAGTAGCACGAGAAAATCGGCTGCTTCCTTATTGTGAACCGTCATCTCAATTCGGTAGCTTTTCGTGGGATCATTCATACTCCCAGATATCAGGAAAGCACCGCGCAGCGCAGCGCGACGGCCATGCACCGACGAGGTGATTTCATCTAAAACAGAAGGGCTGAAAAAGTGAGAGTAAACCGACTCAAAGGTTTCTGCCGCTTTACCAAGTGGGTAGATTCGCCAAGTAGCGATTGTCCCTGCTGTCTTTTCAGCGAGGGCATCGAGTCTGATTTGGCGAAGAAAAGCAACAAGTCGTTCGGCATATGCGGCAGAATGCACGGATAGATAGTCCGGAACGCCGTCTGGAGATGTTCTTCTTCCGCCGCAGAAAAAAGCCGTCATGACCTCCGCATATATCTCTTCTTGTGTTTTGCAGGATACCCGAAGAAGGTCATTCTTAACCGTTTGTGAGAAGGTCAGATCTCCCATTACTTTCCTCCGCATTTAGCTCTTCTGGCTCACTCTTTCCCTTGCTTTGCTGTGGTAATGCAGGAAGATATCTCGGGTCCTTATCAATATCTCTGTGAAACACAACGGACTTGAATCCTGCTTCGCAGAGTCTCTTCCCAAGCATTTCTGCTACGTAGACCGAGCGGTGTCTTCCGCCCGTGCACCCAACGCCAAGGACGAGGCGCGCTTTCCCCTCGCGGATATAGAAGGGAATCGTATACGTAAGCATATCCATCTGTTTAGCTAGATATGCTTCTGTCTCAGGATAGCCAGACAGATAATCTGCGATTTCCTTATCCTTCCCGGAATGCATCTTGAGTTCCGGTTCGTAGAAAGGATTGGGAAGAAAGCGCATGTCAATTATGTTATCGCAATCAACGGGAATGCCATATTTGAAGCCAAAGGATTCAACTAAGATATTCATCCGTTGGTTTTCTTCCTTCTCCGAAATAATTCGGAAAATCTCGTCGCGAAGTGCCGGGGTTGCCATCATGGAAGTGTCGACAACATGTGTGGCGCGCGCTCTGATGCCAAGAAGGAGTCGCCTTTCTCTGACAATTGATTCGGACAGTCCCGTCGCATCGGAAAGTGGATGTTTCCTTCTTGTCTGCCTGAATCGATTGACAAGCACCTGATCGGACGCTTCCAAAAAAACGATCCTGTACGAGCAGCCCATCGCATCGATTTCTTCCATCGCAGGACCAAATCCGCTGAGAAGCTCATTGCTTCTGATGTCAACAACAAAGGCCAGTTTACTTACGCCGAAGCCTTCACCCCCCTGCCCTTTTGTAAAGGTTCGGATTAGTTCTGGCAAAATCATTGGCGGAAGATTATCTATGCAAAAATAGCCCATATCTTCAAGAAAATTCGCCGCCTGGCTTTTCCCTGCCCCCGACATGCCCGTCAAAATAATAATGTCCATTATTGTATCCCCCCTGTCTCATATCCACGGCCAATGAAGCGGATCTCCGGCTCGAGCAGTACGCCCGAATCGCGAAAAACGCGCCTTTGAACCTCTTCTACAAGCTCATATACATCTCGAGCCGTCGCGCTACCCGTATTTACAATGAACCCTGCATGTTTCTCGGAAACCTGTGCCCCACCGACGGAAAAACCTTTCAGCCCTGCTGCCTCGATAAGCGCTCCGGTATAATGACCGTACGGCCTCTTAAATGCGCTGCCTGCGCTTGGCATGGATAGAGGCTGTGAATGGGATCTTTTCTCCGCATATTCTTTCATTCTGGCAAAAATATCCGTTGCGTCCCCCTTGAATAGACGAAGCGTCACAGAGAGAATAATATTGTCATTTTGCATATAGCAGCTCGTTCGATACCCGAATTGATGCTCGTCATTGCAGTAGGTCTTCATGGTTTGGGAAGCAGTAAGTGAAACACTTCGATATACGACGTCTTTCATCTCTCTGCCGTATGCGCCGGCATTCATAAATACCGCACCGCCGATGCTTCCCGGAATACCCGCAGAAAATTCCATTCCGGCAAGGCTCTCTTTTGCACACATCATTGCCACGCGCGAAAGCATGGCGCCAGCATATGCGGTAACCAGCACGGCTCCCTCTTCATCGGAATCTTCCTCGAAACGAATCTGCGAGAGTGCCTCACCTATATGAATGACAAGGCCTTCTATACCTTCGTCTGACACCACTAGATTAGATCCATTTCCAAGAACAAAATAGGGCAGACCGCAAGCGCGAGCCGCATCGCAAAGCATAATGACTTCGAGTAGACCTTCGGGCTCGGCAAACAAATCGGCAGCTCCCCCGACCCGCATCGTATTTCTCATTTTGAGTGGCTCGTTGAGTCGGATTCGCGCGGCAAGTTCATCTTGCCCGGCCGATATAAGCCAACTTCGCAATTCTTGTATCTTGCTTTCACTTTGTGTCTCGCTCATGAATACCCCTGATTATTTCACAAAATTAGAGTGGCAGCGTTCCCCCAGAACCGGGGAAAACGCGATCAATCAGACTCTTTGCAGCGTTATGTCCCATCTTCTTGACGCGATAATTAATGGCGGCGGCCTCAACGATAATCGCCAAGTTGCGTCCTGGTCCGACAGGAATTGTAATGGACGGTACATTGATACCAAGAATTTCTGTTGTCTCATCATTTATTCCGAGACGATCATATGTCTTCTTCTCATCCCACAGCTCAAGATTGATCACAAAATCAATCCCCTCTTGCAACTTGACGGATGAGACACCATATAGTTCTTTCACATCCAAAATGCCAATGCCTCTAATCTCAATTAAGTGGCGGATTATGTCAGGCGCACGTCCAAGAAGAGTCGTCTCTGAAACACGGCGAATCTCAACTTGATCATCCGCAATCAGTCGATGCCCCCGTTTGACGATCTCAAGAGCCGTCTCAGATTTTCCGACACCGCTTTCCCCTAAGATCAAGATACCTTCGCCATTTACCTCAACGAGAACACCGTGCATGGAAATGCGAGGAGCCAATTCCACATTCAGATGCTTGACAAGCGAACTCATAAATTCACTGGTAGCCTGATGCGTGCGGAGAATCGGCACTTTCTTTCGTTTAGCACAAGGAATCAACTCAAGGTGAGGCTCATGATTTCTCGTCAAAATCAGGCAGGGAATCCCTTTCCCAAACAGAGCGTTCAATCTTTTCTTGCGAATCTCCGATGAGAGTTTATCAAGATACGCATGCTCCATAT
>JBPOHB010000082.1:0-13634 GCA_052036055.1 Bacillota bacterium
ACCAGTTCATATATCTCCTCCAAACGTTTATTGAAAATGCATTGATAAAAACTCTATTATGTCATAGCGATATGTTTCTGGATCCGTCTCATATGCCTTTGTATACTCTGCATCCGGGAAAACATATGCAGACGTTGTATTCTCATGAAGATGCATTCTTTCGTCAACAATCTGAGAAATGACATCCGAGCCAATAAAGGTATCGTTTTCTCCGTACATGATACATACAGGCACAGCAAGTCGAGAGATTTCTGCCGTGAAATTGACATTCTCGCTTTCTCCTGCCGAGATTCGAATTGCATAGGGAACAAAATACTTCGTAATAAATCCGAATTTACTTGCCTTTTTCACGAGCGGCGTAATATAGTCATCAGAATGTTTTGCTGGCGAATCCAAAATAATGCCAATTACATACGAACGATCAAAATTCAGTGCAAGTATGTCATCCGAATATGAGTCATCGTACTCACCAGGTTCCGGCAGTTTATCTAGTGCTAGTAGCGAGGAAGAACAGCCCACACCAATTCCATACAAAATGACATTTGTTGTAATCGATATTTTTCGAACCTGATCAATAGCACCAATTACATCTTGCCACTCCAGATAGCCGTATCCGCATATACCGTCTTCAGATTCACCTGAATTGCGCTGGTCGAACAAGAAGACATTGTACCCCGCTGATAACATATCTTCGATGAGATCAACTGTATCTACGCCAAACGGCATGCGATTTGAACCTGCATCATGAACGATAATGATGGTACTGATTGGGTCATCCGTCTGGAAAAACCAACCGGATAACGTCGTCTGACCATCAAAAGAGGAAAAACTTGTTGGCGAGTACGTCGGCAAGATATTTGAAGGAATATCCGTAAGCTCACTTCGCTGAATACTCATCAGTTTGTTTGCTGTCTTCGCAGTAAGCGCAACATACGAGATGAGTAGAATTGCAAGTATTACAAATAGAATTGCCAAACGAATGAGTATCTTTGATACACTAATTCGTGCACCAGGATACTTACTCATACCTTTTGCCATATGATCCACTTCCTCATTTATAACATATTCTTTTTCTTAAGCAATGCGACTGTTGCAAAAATGCTCAGAAAACACAAAATGATCACGCCAATAAACGGACCTGCATTGGACGTAAAATCGCTCTGCCAAGGCATCGGTAAATTCTGCCCGAAAAAACTGGTAATGACTGTCGGAACAGACAACACAATGGTAGCGGCAGCCAGAATCTTCATGATTACGTTCATATTGTTATTAATGATCGACGCGTATGCATCCATTGTGCCATTTACAACGGACGCATAGATGTCAGCCATCTCACGCGCTTGCTTATACTCGATAATAACGTCTTCAAGTAGATCTTCATCATCCTCATATTGCTTGACAATTCGACCGCGCATGAGCTTCTCAAGAACTGCCTCATTGGATTTCAAAGATGTCGAAAAATAAATAAGAGATTTCCCGAATTCTAAGTGCTTATACAAATCTTTGTTGCTGATCGATTTCGCCAGAGATCTTTCTGATGTATCGATTGTCTTATCCATATAGCGCAGCAGTTTTAAGTAATCCTTTGCTCCGGCAAGAAGAATCTGAATCGCAAATCGTGTTCGATAATTGACAATGAAATCACGAACACGGTTGTTCGTGAATTGGTCAAGAACAGGTGCATCGCGAAGAGAAACCGTAAGAAGATGATGCTTCGTAATGATTATCCCAAGTGGGAATGTCTCATATCTGACGTTTTGTCCTTCTTTACGAACATACGGTATATCAATAATAACAAGGACATCTCCCGTATCATCATCCGTATCAATACGCGGACGTTCTTCTTCATCAAGAGGATACCGAAGGAATTCCTGTGGCAGTCCAACCTTCTCTTCTACAAGATGCAACTCTTCCTCGGTCGGAGCATACATGTTAATCCAGCAGTCATTCTGGATCTCGTCAATACGTTCGAGATGATTCACCATCTTGCCTTTATCAGCAACCTGTTTTGTTATATACATTTCTAACATTGTATACTCCTCCTTTCAAATAATAATCATATTTACACATAAAAACGACGCAAGTCATATTTTCACTATTCTTGCATCGCAATTCGGCAAAACTATTCTACCATTTCAAAACGGGAGTTACTACCCTGTATTTGTGAGAATATGTATAACAAAAAAATGTTATTTCCCTGTTGACCCAAATCCTCCAGAACGATCCGTCCCCATTTCTCGAACAGAATCCACCTGAGCAAATTGTCCTTTCGTAATGGGACAGATCACCATCTGAGCAATACGATCACCTGCCTGTATTTGGTACGTTCCGTGTCGATTCTTTGACTCACTTACGTATAGTAGCTCATTTGTAGTATTTGAAACGGAAGCATTATGAAGAATGACACACACTTCGTCTCGAAATCCAGCATCAATTGTACCAGGACTATTGGGAACTCTGAGCATCGTTTTAAGCGAAATTCCACTTCGCGGCCGTATTTGAGCTTCGTATCCATCTGGCAAAGCCATGGCGAAGCCTGTAGGGATAAGCTTGGTCTCTCCAGGAAGAAGTAAGATGTCTTGGGCAGCAAATATATCCATTCCTGCATCGTCATCATGTGCATACTTTGGTGTAATTGCACCTTCGCGAACGAAAGAAATGGGAATGGATACTGGACTATCCTTCATGACTTTGCACCTCTATTCTTTTGTTATATGTATATCACGAATAATGCTCTTACGATTCTCGTAAGTCTCATCATAGAATCTAGCAACAAAAATCACATGTATGCCCTTTTCTTGTGTGGCGGTAATGACGGCTGAAGATGCAACGGAAGGATACATTCCGCCAAGTATTTCACTGCAACACGGACCTGGATGCGTAATAACCGGCAGCATTTTTCTGACAGGAGATTTCGTATTGTCTTCTGGCATAGGTGACAGGCAAAAAGTGCTGGCATTTTGCTCGCATTTGTGACAGCCATTGATCTGTTTCCCGACAGGACAAAAGGCCGTTTGCATCCACTCTATGCGACCATATAGGTGAATAGAAAGAAAAGTCGAACCCATTTCCTGAGGCGTAATATGGGATAGAATAGCAAGATACTCATGTTCCTTGAGTTCATAGGACAACTCGACAGAAAATGGGTTTTCAAGTACTGCATCGAGTAATGCGAATGCGTTATATATATTTGCAGAAGCCGTTATACTCGTCATTTCTTCATCATAGGTACTTGTTGAACAAACACCCGAGAAAACACCAGCATACTGTTCCTTCAGGTAAGAAATTGCAGAAACGATTTCTTCGCCCATTGCATCAGAATATGCCCCTGGTAATCGAAGTTGAATCAAAGCATCCGGTTCTGCATCATGAAGCTTCTCAATCTCCGTTTGTCCGTAATCCGAAAGAACGTCATAGACAGAGAAGCTGTATATGTCCGCACCAACGGCAAGGGTTGATGGCGAAATTCTTCGCAAGTCATAATAGTTTGCATGAACATATGAATGCGTCTTAGGCAGATCACGACTGTTCTCCGATTGTAATTTTACGGGCGCGCTTCTTGGTTTTGATAAATGATCGGCATGTTTCTCCTCGTTAATTTTTGACTCAAGAAGACCAATTGCATTACGTCTCATCTCATTGATATGTGAAATCGGTACGGCAATAGAGAGTTCCGGGTCAATTTCAACCGACAGAACGTGAAACGGAGTGCTTTTCACTTTGGACAATTGCTCAGAAATTCGCTGATGATCCAATACTTTTGCAAATTCAGTTTGAATGGCATTCTCGCAATAATCGATGGACACACCCTTCCACATTCCTGAATCGACAACAAGTGAGAGACAAATCGTAGCGTTATCTTTCGTTGCTGACAATCTCATACGAATAGAAGACTTATGCGAGTCTTTCGATGTCAGAAGCATTTTTGTATACGCTGTTTCTGACATCTGATATACGGATGCTCCATCGGGTATTTTCCCAATTAGTTGCGGATGAAGACCTTTGACGCGAATAACGTCGCCATATGAATCGATTGTCCCAATCGGGAAACTGGCTATTTCTTTTTCGCGGACTCGAATAGATAAATAGTCGCCGCGAGTCGGAAGCTCTGCTGCTGAAAGCCGAAATGATAGGGTTCCCTCAGCGGCGTTTCTCTTAACGACTACCCCCGCATATAGGCCATATCGACCTGAATACTCGCCTGCAAGCAAATCACTTTGACCGCCTCGAACATGTTCAGAAAGGAACGATCCGCCCCGATTAAAAGCTAGAAGCAAGTGGTTTAAAATAGCCGTCTCTGTCTTCTCGTCATCTTTTTGCTCACATATCAAATCAATATACTCGCGATAGGAACGTACCGTTACGGCAACATAGGCAGCATCTTTCATTCTCCCCTCAATTTTGAGAGAACGAACACCCGCATCCATGAGTAATTTCAGATATGACAAGGCACACTGATCCTTCGGTGATAGGATTCTCTCTGGCGCGTCTTCCTTACCTGATGAATGAACGAGTGAAAAAAGCGTTCTACAAGGTTGTGCACAGAGACCTCTGTTCCCACTTCGAGCCCCATTTCCATTCATTGCGCTAAAAAGACACAAACCCGAATAGCATACACATAGCGCGCCATGGATAAAGACTTCCGTCTCAATATGATTCTCTCGTGCAACCTGTGTATGATGAATCATCTCATCGACGGATAGCTCTCTAGGCAGTATCACTCGTGAAAATCCATGCTCAGACGCCCAGGCAAGTTGTCTTGAATCAAACAAATTCATCTGCGTACTCGCATGAAGCGGAATCTCCGGATACGTAAGTTTCAACTGGTATGCAAGTCCCCGATCCTGAATAATGATGGCGTCGACACCAAGATCATATGCTTCTTTAGCAAGTGCAACCGCTTCATCGAGTTCGTTATCATGTAGAATTGTATTCAGTGTCAAATAGAGACGAACACTGCGAAGATGTGCATATGAAATTGCCTCGGGCAGAGTATCCATCGTGAGATTTTCGGCATTTGCACGCGCATTTAATTGACCAATACCAAAGTAAACAGCATCTGCTCCATTGTCAACCGCGGCATATAATGCTTCGAGTGACCCTGCAGGTGCAAGAAGTTCAGGCTTATTCATAATCTATCTCCTCAGATGCATCCATAATTAATTCTTCCAAAGGAAGCAATGGCTCCTCTTGATTATCTTCTGATTCAGCACGGGTAACAGTAGATAATTGGGATGAAAGACGAAGGACTTCTTTTTTCAGCTCCCAATTGATTTCACGAAGCTCTGCAAAATCTGCTTTATCTGCATCAAGCGAATCCAATAACTGCTGCATCTCATCTTGAAGTGATACATACTTCTCTTGCAATTGATTAATCTCGTCCATAGCATTCACGAGTGCAAGAACTGAAATGTTCATCATGGATGTACCGGGCATTGACTTCTGAAGTTGATGGATCATTTGATCCGCTCGATCAGAAATGAAACGAATATAGCCTTCGTCGTTTTCACCTTTTGTGAACAGCCTATACTGCATTCCAGCAATATGTACAGTGACTTTCTCTGGGCGACCTGACGAATTCCGAGGCGAAGCAACAGGCGACTTATTCTGCTGTGTATACATAAGGAGCTTCTCTTTTGATGTTTTTTTCGGTTTTTCTCTGGTCTCTGCCCGCATTTTTGCCTCAGCAGGCTTTATTGCTGAAAATTTCTGATAAATACTACTTCCATTATCAAGATTTGTCATCATTCGCCCACCTTTCACTTGCACCATTATACAGTAATATCCCATTTTTTGGCATGAAAAAGACAGACCGCTTGAAAAAACAAGCGGTCTGTCAAATCAATCTCAGAAAATCAGATTAGGCTTCAGCAAAACGTGCTTTGAGAGCCTCAAACTGCGCATTAAGCTCAGCAGGAAGACGGTCAAATCCAGCAAAGTGCTTCTCAATTCCAGCAATTTCTTCTGCCCAGACATCCTTCTCAATAGCAAGAAGATTCTCGATATCAGCTTCTGTAATGCCATCAAGGCCAGTAAGATCAATATCTTTTGCAAAAGGAACATATCCGATAGGTGTCTTCTTGGCATCTACTTCGTTGTTACAACGCTTCAGAATCCATTCTAACACGCGGAAATTGTCGCCGTAGCCAGGCCATAGGAACTTACCATTGTCATCTGTTTTAAACCAGTTAACATTGAAGATAAGCGGTTTATTCTCAATAAGTGTTCCCATATGAATCCAATGAGCAAAATAATCACCAACATTGTAACCAATGAAAGGCTTCATAGCCATCGGATCGCGACGTACTACACCGACTGCACCTGCAGCCGCAGCCGTTGTCTCAGATGCCATCGTAGCTCCGACAAATACACCGTGATTCCAATCAAATGACTGATATACGAGCGGAGCTGTCTTTGCTCTTCTGCCACCAAAGAGAATTGCAGAAATCGGAACACCCTTAGGATCTTCCCACATAGGAGAAATGGATGGGCACTGCGAAGCAGGTGTTGTGAAGCGGCTATTCGGATGAGCAGCAGCTTTTTCATCATCGCCTTTGTTCCAGTCTTTTCCGAGCCAGTCCATCATATGTTCGGGTGCTGGTACGCCCATTCCCTTCCACCAAACATTCTTATCATCCGTAAGTGCAACGTTTGTGAAAATCGTGTTGGATTTGGTGGTCAGTAGCGCATTTGGATTGGACTCCATCGAGGTTCCAGGAGCAACGCCGAAGAAACCATTCTCAGGGTTAATTGCATACAAGTGACCATCTGGGAAAGGACGCATCCATGCAATATCATCTCCAACAGTATAGACTTTGTATCCTTTTGCATATGCAGGAGGTATCAACATGGCCAGATTTGTCTTTCCACATGCAGAAGGGAAAGCGCCAGTGATATACTGTGTCTTGCCTGTTGCAATCGTCTCAATACCAAGGATAAGCATGTGCTCTGCCATCCAGTCCTGCTCTTTGGCAAGAAAAGAAGCGATACGCAGGGCAAAACATTTCTTCGCAAGAATAACATTTCCGCCGTATCCAGAATTGACCGACCAAATTGTATAATCCTGTGGGAAATGCGCAATATAACGCTTATCAGCATCTACTGAAGCCTTAGAATGCAAACCCTTAACGAAGTCAGGGCTATCACCTAGTTGCTTCCAAGCAATATCTCCCATTCTTGTTACAATTCTCATATTAAGTACAACGTAGCGGCTATCTGTAAGTTCAACACCAATCTTCGAGAGCGGTGAACCTGCAGGTCCCATGATGTAAGGAAGAACGTACATCGTGCGTCCCTTCATTGCGCCATCAAATAGAGGCGTCATCATGGCATACATTTCTTTAGGATCCATCCAGTTGTTCGTTGGGCCAGCTTCTTCCTTCGTTTTCGAGCAAATAAATGTACGATCCTCTACACGCGCAACATCGTTTTGTGCAGTACGGTGATAGAAGCAACCGGGAAGAATATCTTGATTGAGTTCGATTAATTCTCCTGTTGCAACAGCTTCATCCTCAAGCTTCTTCTTCTCCTCAAGAGAACCATCCAGCCAAACAATATTATCCGGCTTTGTAAGCAGAGCCATCTCATTAACCCAAGCTTCAACATACTTGTTTCTTGTTACCATTTTAAATCCATCCTTTCACGTGATCAGTGGTGCAATAACGCAACACGTTAATCATAACATTTTTATGCAAATATGGGTAGATGTATTTTGAAGAAATTTCCATGCACTTTGCATCTTGTCATTCAGCTTCTTTCATATTTTACGGTCATTTCACACAAAACGGGCAGTTTTTGCCTGAAAAATGCAAAATGATTTTCATTTTGCATCATCATTATGATTCGAAGCAAGTAATGCACGTGAGATTTCCAGATAGTCCTCAGGTAAAAGCTGCTCCGCTCTTAGGTCTGAAGAGATACTACATGCAGCAAGTACCATAAGTAATTGTTCCTTCCCACCCGGGAAAATACCGCCTGACATGAGTGAATTGATCAATTTTTTCCTTCTTTGGGAAAACGCACTAAAAATAACAGTAAATAGACATTCCGGAGCATCGGATAATATCCCGCGATTCGTCAATCGTATAACGGCAGAATTTGTGTGTGGTGCTGGGAAAAATGATGATCCATCAAGGACAGCCAGCTTCTCTCTTACCCCATACAACGTTGATAGAACGGCAAGCGGCCCATAGTTCTTGCTGCCTGGCGTTGCAAAAATGCGGTCACATGCATCCTCTTCAACTGTAAAAACCATCTTCTCTGCATGTGGATAGTCACGGAATATTTTCGTCATGATCGGGGTCATTGCATAGTAAGGAAGATTAGAGACAATGCATGACGGTTTCGTTTTTGTAAAGATTTGTTCAGCGGATAAAGAAAGAAAATCTGAATGAATGATATGAACGTTACCCTTTCCATCAAAAGAATCATGCAGTGCTGGAAGAAGATGTGCATCGATTTCGACTGCAAATACTTCTTTAGCAATTTCGGAAAGTTTCTCCGTAAGCGCCCCTAGCCCCGGACCAATTTCAAGTACTACGGATTCTTCTGAAATGCCAGAATATGTCATGATTTCATCCGTCGCAAATTCATCAATAAGAAAGTTCTGACCGAGACTGTGGGAAATATGAATGGAATATTGTCGTATCAATTCAATACAGCGCTTTTTATCCATTATTTGAAATACCCAACACCGGATGCGAATATTTTCTGATCCTTCTCTCCGGGAATGTTTTTCCCAATCATGTCTCCTATACGTTCTGAATGGCACATTTTGCCGAATATACGACCATCAGGGCTTACTATACCCTCAATCGCATACGCCGAACCATTTGGGTTAAAGTACGTATCTGATGTCGCTGTTTTGCTCAGATCAACATATTGTGTGGCAACTTGACCATTGGCAAATAGGGATGAAATCAGCTCCGTTTTTCCATAGAAACGACCTTCTCCATGAGAAACCGGTACCTCGTAAACATCTCCAATTGTTGTATGTGTCAACCATGGAGAAAGATTGGATACGATCTTCGTTGATACATAACCTGACTGATGACGACCAATTTTGTTAAATGTCAGCGTTGGCCCGTCTTCTTGAAGAGGCAAAATATCGCCATACGGCAGAAGCCCTAACTTGATTAGCGCCTGAAAACCATTACAGATTCCAATCATGAGTCCATCGCGATTTATCAGAAGCTCCCGAACTGCATCCGTCACATACGGGTTTCTAAATGCCGTGGCTATAAATTTCCCCGAACCTTCGGGTTCATCTCCTCCAGAGAAGCCTCCTGGAATCATAATCATATTTGCCTTATCAATTCTTTTCTTCATTTCAAGAAGCGACTGAGAGATATCTGACGATGTAAGATTGCGTATAACTAAAACATCAACATTTGCGCCTGCTTGCTCAAAGGCGAGAGCAGAATCATACTCGCAATTGGTTCCTGGGAATACAGGAATAAATACTGTCGGACGTGCAAATGTAATTTTCCCTGAGAACGGTTGTACCACTCTCGCGCTCTGAATCGTCGTATCGATTTCGGGAAGAGGCGCTTCGTTTGTCTTCGTTTTGAAGATAGGCTCAAGAGTCGCGGTAAACGCTCTTTGCGCATCCGCCAATGTAATGAGCTGACCATTCCATGTCATCGTTTCGCTTGAGGTCGTATGACCCATTCGTTTTCCACCGACCATCTCAAGCTTCTCAATCGCATTGCTGTCACGGACAGAGGCCAAGATAACGCCATAGGATTTTGAGAAAAGGAAGTCCATGGGTATCGAATCATCAAACATAAAACCTATATGGTTGCCCATGCACATCTGTGCGATTCTTGCCGCTATTCCACCCTGTTTCACGACCCCGCATGCAAGCAGCTGACCGCGCTTTGAGACTTCCTTAATCGCTTTACATGTGCGAAGAAAATGATCCTTGTTATACAGGCCATTCGACTCTTTCCGAATCGTAATTGCATAGATTTTCTGCCCACTTGAAGTAAGTGTTGCGGAGACAATCCGATCTGCAGTTGTCGTAGCCACTGCAAAAGAAACGAGAGTCGGTGGAACAGAGATATCATTATATGTCCCTGACATACTGTCTTTTCCGCCGATTGATGGCGTCTGAAAATCGAGTTGTGCCTGAAAGGCCCCAAGTAATGCAGCGACTGGTTTCCCCCATGATTCGTCCGATTGCATTCTTTCAAAATATTCTTGAAAGGTAAGTCTTGCTTTCATCGGGTCAGCACCCATGGCAGCAATTTTGAGTAATGACTCCGCTACGGCAAAATATGCGCCGTGGAAAGGACTCCAAGCAGATAGATATGGGTCAAAACCATAGCTCATGACTGAAACCGCATTTGTATGCCCAGATAAGACAGGAATTTTGGATACCATCCCCTCTTCGGGTGACAACTGAAGTTTCCCTCCAAATGGCATAAGAACAGTTCTTGATCCAATTGTTGAGTCGAAACGTGAAGCAAGTCCTTTCCGAGAACATGTTGACAGCGAAGAAAGTGAACCTTTAAGCGAGACAACAAAATCATTGCCAAGATAGCCTTCTGTGGGGGTGTCAAAGAAAGGAAAATCCATATCGGGCATCATCACTTTGGCTTTTGCATACGAAGGCGCACCATTTGTGTTAATAAAGGCACGAGGAAGATCAACGATAACTTGTCCCTTCCATTTCATAACCATACTTGGCTCTTCTGTCACTATTGCAACAGGTACAGCCTCCAAATTTTCTTGCGCCGCATACGACAGAAATTGATCTTTGTCAGAAGCATCAATGACAACAGCCATCCGCTCCTGCGATTCGGAAATAGCAAGCTCCGTTCCATCAAGTCCATCATATTTCTTGGGAATCGCGTCCAGATCAATACAAATGCCGTCAGATAATTCGCCTATAGCAACAGATACTCCGCCAGCACCGAAATCGTTACACCTGAGTATCATCTGGGAAACGGCAGGGTTTCGGAACAATCTCTGAATTTTGCGTTCAGTGGGTGGATTGCCCTTTTGAACTTCCGATCCGCAGGTTACGACTGACTTCTCATCATGTGCCTTCGAAGAACCTGTCGCTCCGCCGATACCATCTCTTCCCGTACGTCCGCCAAGTAAAATAACAAGATTTCCGGCAACAGGACATTTGCGTACAATCGACGATGCAGGCGCTGCTCCGATAACCGCGCCAATCTCCATTCGTTTTGCAACATAGCCCGGATGATAAACTTCATCCACTTGCCCTGTTGCAAGGCCAATCTGATTCCCATAGGAGCTGTATCCTGCAGCAGCCGTGCGAACAATTTTCTTCTGTGAAAGCTTTCCAGGAAGTGTGTCCTCAAGAGAGGCTCTCGGGTCTCCAGCGCCTGTAACTCGCATAGCCTGATATACGTAGGATCTTCCAGATAATGGATCACGAATAGCGCCGCCCAGACAGGTTGCAGCGCCGCCGAATGGTTCGATTTCGGTTGGATGATTATGCGTTTCATTTTTGAACATGACTACATATTCTTCCGGTCGGTCATCTACCTGAATTTTAACTTTGATTGAGCAAGCATTAATCTCTTCCGACTCATCTAAATCAGCAAGCTTCCCGTCTGCTTTCAGTTTTTTCATTGCCATCGTGGCAATATCCATTAAGCATACGGGCTTTTCAGATATTCTGTCCGAATAGAGATTCTCTCTGATGTTGAGATAATCTTGATAGACGGAAGACATCTTAGCAGATATCTCTGTTTCTGGTTTGTCAAAAGACACGTCTGTTAGCTTCGTAAGAAAAGTAGTATGGCGACAATGATCGGACCAATACGTATCCAGCACGCGTATCTCTGTTACAGTAGGATCTCTTTGAACCGAAAGGAAAAATTCCTGTGTAAATTGCAAATCATCTGCAGACATCGCAAGCCCCATGTCCGTACGGAACTGCTCAAGAACGTCTCTGGAGAACTTACGAAAGCCAGTTAATATCATGATGTCGTTTGGCGGGTCCAAAACATCTTCTAGTGAATCCGGCTTTTCCATTGAAGCTTCTCTTGTATCGACAGGGTTAATTAGGTACTTTGCAATTGCCTTTTTTTGATCAAGACTCAGTTCACCATATAAAGCGATCATTCGAGCGGCACGTACAATCGGTTTCTCCTTACATGTCAGGATCTGCACGCAGAGAGCCGCTGAGTCAGCACGCTGATCATATTGCCCCGGAAGAGACTCAATCGCGAGAACATAACTCGCTCCTTGCAAATCAACGTACTCATCATAAACAATATCAACTGGCGGTTCGGAGAATACACATATTTTCGACATTTCATATTCTGATGAAGTAATTCCGGATACATCATATCGATTCAATACGCGGACTTTATCAAGCGTATGAATCCGAAGATCTGAACGCAAATCCCTCAGAAGATCATCCGACTCAACCGAAAATTCTTTTCTTTTCTCAACAATGATACGAAATACCCTCTGATTGTTCTGCATGTCACCCTCCGAAACAAATATTTTGCAAGTCACGATAATTTCTCAGCTACTTGTGTAAGAATCTTTGCGTTTACAGTAAGGAATCTTACAAGTCCATCAGCATCAAGAGATCCATGACTCAGCCTAGCTTGATCATATAGATGTAAGGCTAATTCATTGAGTTGATCTTTTTCAGAAGCGATTCCGGAAAGACCACGCAACCTTAGAACAAGTGGATGGTCACTATTTAGGACCAAATCTTTGTGCAAAGGAAACATTGAATCAAGGTCTTTGTAAGGATCATCTTCCGCGCCCGTACGCATTTTCTCGAATTGTTTTCGCATCTCATTCATTCGTCTGGATTCTTCTGTCTCGCGGATAAATGCGGGGAGCTGGTCAGCACCGAGCGCTACGACATCAACCGACAATTTATCGTCACCTGTAACCATACGGTAGAAGTCCTCAAGAGTCTTCTTCTCTTCCTCCGAGCCCTTTTCACCTTCAAAAACGGCATCAACGCGCATGAAGTGAATTTTCGGGTACTTGTATTCGAGGAAAGATATGAAATTATTATCTATTTCTTCACTTAATATGATAACAGGAAAGCCGTCCTTCTTTGCCATTTCGACATAGGCCGCTTGCTTCTCAGGCGCTTGTGTATAGCGAACGGTATCCTTATCCTTTGTCAATTCATTCATTGTCAGGTGCTCTTTATCCACCGTCGTGAATAGGCAGACGTCCTTAACTTTCTCGTAGAACTTCTCGTCTTTCATCATGCCGTACTTCACGAAAATACTTATGTCAGACCAATACCCTTCATATGCTGATCGGCTGCTTTTAAAAATCTCACCCAATTTATCCGAAACTTTGCGAACAATATGCGAAGACAATTTCTTAACATATTCGTCTTGCTGAAGTGCTGAACGCGACACATTTAATGGGAGGTCAGAACAGTCAAGGCAGCCACGCAATAAGAACAAGAATTCCGGTATAACCTCGGCAAGGTTATCCGCAACAAACACCTGATGGTTGTAAATCTTGATTCTTCCCTCAAGCGATTCATATATGTTGTTCGTTTTGGGAAAGTAAAGGATACCCTGAAGCGTAAACGGATAGTCCATATTTAAGTGTATCCAGAAAAGAGGATCTCGCATATCACTAAATACTTCGTGATAGAATTCTTTATACTC
>JBPOHB010000185.1:0-2233 GCA_052036055.1 Bacillota bacterium
ATGGTTGACGCCTCCGTTTGAGCGGTCAAGGTTTGTATGGGCACTATATACGGTAATATTCTTGGAAATGAAGTCGCGTATCAGAGCTCCTTGCGGTGTCTGATAATCAATCGATGAAATCGGCGTAAATATAAATGGATGATGCGTAATAAGAAGCTCCGAGCCTGTCTCTTCGCACAAGTCAAAAGCTTCTCTTGAAGCATCCAGCGAGAGAACAACATTTTTCACTTTGGAAGATCGGTCGCCTATCATTACGCCGACATTATCCCATTCCTCCGCAAGAGACTGCGGCGCAAAGGACTCGATATAAGATAAGATTTCGTCGATAGAAAAGATCTGTGCAGGCATGATTATTCCCTCTTTTCTGCGATTGGTTCTTGCAAAAGTATACCATCAATTACATGCAGTACTTCGGACAGTTCTGGATGTGCACGGATCTGCTTTCGCAGTACATTTCTCTGATGTATCATATATTCGATGTAATGATCTGGATGCTCGGATAGGATAAAAGGGCCCAGATATTGTTCTGCAAGCGACAGCTTTTTCTGCGTACCGCCTTTTTTTTCGGAAAGTATAATCGTATAGAATTTCTCTCGGTCAACGCATATCTGCTCTTTCGTTATTGCAAATCCATTTTCGCAAAGTCGATTTCTTACACTTTCGATAGACCGTTGGGGTTGCAAAACGAATGTAATATTGTCACTTACCGAAATTTTCTGGTCAAACACGGACTCTTCTAGGATGCGAATCATCTCCATACCGCCTAGTCCGGAAATGATGATTGTGTCCCCCTTCTGAAGCGAAATTCCATGAAGCCCATCCGTACAATACACACTAGACCTGCCTGACAGACCTTGTCGGCGCAGGTATTTCCGCGTTATTTCGGAAGGATCTGCATGAATATCCGTTGCAACAGCATACTCACAAATATGATTCTCAAGTAAGTAGGCAGACACGTGTCCATGATCTGAGCCGACATCAATTACGCGTCGTCCCTTCGGAACGAGAGAAACAATCTGCGCCAAACGAAGCGACAATACCGTGCGCTTACTCGCCTGATCGGACACCTTGTGTCCGCTCTCTTCTGACTGCATGTTTATGATTCCTTTCTTTTTTCGCGAAGATACTTAAGATAGCGATCAACTTTGAGAAGATCCTCTTTCGTAGCCGACTTGTCTGGCCCTTCGGGCATCAGATCAAGACACCTGGCAAGCTCATTTTTATGGCTTGTATATATATTGATACGAATCTGGTAAAGATAATCCATTACGTGTTGCATT
This sequence comes from Bacillota bacterium, assembly GCA_052036055.1. GTDB lineage: Bacteria > Bacillota > Clostridia > Saccharofermentanales > Saccharofermentanaceae > Firm-13. The sequence goes on from JBPOHB010000185.1 coordinate 1,281, forward strand.
CTCTTATCATCATTTTTAACACTTTGCGTACGCATAAGCAGTTCGGATAGGACATCTTTTGCCGCGCGACCATTCATCATACGCCCTTCACCGAGCTCAAGTAGTGTCAGCGGAGAAAGGGCCTTCTTGTCGAGAAGGTCAAGTGCCTCTGCTGCAATCTCACGCATCGTACCAGCGGAAAAATCCGTCGGAATCGGGTGATCTTCCATGTCAGCGTATTCATCATTCATGCCAGACAAAAGGCAAAGCAGAACCAGTTCATTTTGTCTGGCACTATCTCCTTCATTCATTTTCGGTAATACGGACACTTGACGAACGAGTACGCGATCCGATTCTTGCCGCTCCAGATCATGTTTCTCATCTGCGATGCGAGAGGACTCCTGCATAATCCGCTCCACACTAACGCCCAGAATGGCTGCAGGTTTGGCGGCAAAATGCTCACGCAAAACAAGATTGTTTTCCCAAGACAAATAGGTGCACGCAAGATTCTGATATGTGCGCGGATCAAGTTTCCCGTTCTCGGTACTCTGTTTTTCCGCCGTCATAAGCAAATACGCAAGAACAAAATATGCATCCGCAACGATTTTCTTGAAAGCATCCGCACCATGTTCGCGAATATACTGATCCGGATCTTTACCATCAGGAACGAGTGCAACAGAAATCGCAGCCGTCGAAGCGGAAGAATTGTATTTTTTCCCACGCTGCAATAGCATTTTGAGGCCGCGCATAGCAGCCGCCTGTCCTGCGCTATCCGAATCATAGAAAAGCACAACCTCTTCCGTGTATCTCGAAAGCAGATCAAGCTGCCGTTCGGTTAATGCCGTCCCCAGAGAAGCAACCGCGTTTTTGACGCCGGCTTGATGCATCGTTATGACATCCATATAGCCTTCGACAATAATCATCTTTTTTTCTTTTGTCGTCTTAGCAAAATTCAGACCGTAGAGATTCCTTTG
>JBPOHB010000022.1:0-10728 GCA_052036055.1 Bacillota bacterium
TGCTTTGCCTTCAGCGTCAAATTGGTTCCAAATTGATCCAGAAACTTATGCTTCGTATCCTTTTTGGCGCTCCCCTTCTTTGCATCCGTCTTGGCAGAATTCGGCTTACCCTCACGATCTGGTGATACACTACTTTCAGAATTGCCCTCAGATAGAAATAATTCGGAGATTCCCGATTCTGATTCGTCTTGCTCTTGATCTGCGGTTTCTTGATTCCCGCCCATCTGAAGAAATCCCAAATTGGATAACGCTTGATAGGAATCAGAACTATCATCTTCATCATCAGAAGTCATATCGGATGAGTCGCCCAAAATATCTCCAGACCCAAGGAGCATCTTGAATACATCCTCTGGTTGCGCACCTTCAGCGCCAGACATCAAGCGATTAAGTCGTTCGGAAACACTGTCAATATTTGAATCATTGATGCCCGCTTTTGCGAACATTTCATCAATTCCACCAATTCCCGTCTGATAAGCACATTTGAGGCAAAGCCCTTCATTAATTCGTTTTCCGTTATCAAATCTTGTCGTAAACACGACGGCGACATTCTTTTTACAAATTACACACTTTGACATTTATTATTATCCTTATGACCCCGTCTGGGGTTTCCTTCTTCGTGGCTTAACCGAAGTTGATATCTCAAGAGCTTCCTTGTTCAACTTCTCCGCCTGCTGTCGATAGCTCTCTGCATCAATCGGTCCTCTCTCTGCCCTTGCAAGAAGTGGCTTGAGATACTGTCCTGTATATGATGCATCAACTTGACTGACTTCCTCAGGAGTTCCTTGAGCGATTATATATCCTCCCCCGTCCCCACCCTCAGGTCCGAGATCAACAATATAGTCCGCTGTCTTAATCACATCAAGGTTGTGTTCAATTACAAGAACAGTATTACCATTTTCTGTCAGTCTCTGCAAAATGTCAACAAGCTTGTGAACATCCGCGATATGAAGTCCAGTCGTAGGCTCGTCAAGAATATAGAAGGTATGGCCTGTGCTGCGTTTTGACAGTTCCGTAGCAAGCTTAACACGTTGTGCCTCGCCTCCGGAAAGCTGTGTTGATGGCTGTCCTAGTCGAATATAGCCCATACCAACATCCACAATTGTTTCAAGCTTACGGCGAATACGCGGGAGATGCTCAAAAAAGACGAGCGCCTCTTCAACAGTCATTTCCAATACATCAGAGATGCTCTTCCCTTTATATTTGACTTCAAGGGTCTCGCGGTTATATCTGTGGCCCTTACATACATCGCATGTGACATAGACATCAGGTAGAAAGTGCATCTCTATTTTGTTCACACCATCGCCTTTGCAAGCCTCACATCTTCCACCCTTGACATTGAAACTAAAGCGTCCATTCTTATATCCTCTTGATCTTGCGTCAACGGTACTTGCAAATAACTCGCGAATCAAATCGAAACATCCCGTATACGTTGCCGGATTCGAGCGCGGCGTACGCCCAATCGGAGATTGATCGATTGCTATTACCTTGTCAAGATATTCAATCCCTTCAATCCGATCATACGCTCCGATTTGACGTCTGGCTCCGTTGAGATCCGTTGAAAGCTTTTTCTTGATTATACCGTTAACAAGAGAGCTTTTCCCGGAGCCTGAGACCCCAGTAATACAGGTAAATAGGCCAAGTGGGATAGACACATCAACGTTTTTGAGGTTGTTCTCCTTCGCTCCGATGACGCGCAGAAATTGTGCACTTGCCTGTCGTCTGACTTCTGGAACGGGTATAAATTTCTTCCCACTCAAATACTGCCCCGTTATTGACGTATCGATCTTCTCAAGCTCTGATGCCGTGCCAAGTCCCACAATGTAACCCCCATGCTCTCCAGCACCCGGGCCCATATCAACAATATAATCTGCTTCGCGCATCGTCTCTTCATCATGCTCAACGACGAGTACTGTGTTCCCAAGTGATTTGAGTCGCTTCAGGGTTGTCAGAAGACGACTGTTATCACGCTGATGCAGCCCAATAGATGGCTCGTCAAGGATATAAAGAACGCCCATGAGACCTGAGCCGATTTGCGTAGCAAGACGGATTCTTTGCGCCTCCCCACCCGACAACGTAGCAGATGCTCGGTTCAGCGTCATGTAGTCAAGACCAACATCAACAAGAAAACACAAGCGAGCCAATATCTCTTTGATAATTGGATCTGAAATTGTGCGATTTTTTGGAGACAGTTTCAAGCCTTCAAGAAATTCCATACATTTTCGGATCGGCAAACATGTCATCTCGAATATGTTAATTCCGCCAACGAGAACAGATAGGCTTTCCTTCTTGAGTCGCGCTCCGTTACATGAAGAGCATGGATGAATCGTCATATACTGCTCATAATACTCCTTCATATCCTCGGATCCTGTTTCTCTATATCGCCGCTCAAGACTTGGTACAACGCCCTCCCATGACGTTTTGTATTCGGATCCATGCGAGAATTTACTATTGGTCGTATCTACCGAAATAATTTCTCCATTATTACCATACATAATAATTTTCTGAGTTGAATCAGACAATTTGTTCCAAGGGGTGTCAAGCGAAAAATTATACTTCTTGGCGAGAGACTCTACAAAAGCACGACCCCAGCTTGTATCATCATCAAAATTCCAACCGGCGGCCCTTATCACGCCGTCATTGATCGACAAACGCGGATCTGATATACATAGTTCTGGATCGACATAGGAATGTGAGCCAAGACCTGAACAATTGGGGCAAGCGCCATACGGATTGTTGAAAGAGAACATTCTTGGCGTTAATTCCTCGAAGCTGATCTGGCAATCCGAGCATGAATATTTCTGCGAGAATAGCAGCTCGGATTCATGATAGCTAATCTCACCATACTCGTTTTCTCCTTCTGGCATCATTACAAGAGCCGTGAGAATGCCATCGGCCAACTTCAGTGCCGTCTCTGATGAGTCATTGAGACGAGACCTTATATCGCTGTGAATGACGAGGCGGTCAATCACAACATCAATTGTATGCTTCCGATTTTTTTCTATCTCAATTTCTTCATCTAAATCATACATATCACCGTCAATCCGTACGCGCGCATATCCGGCTTTACGGAAATCTTCAATGACCTTCGTATATTCACCTTTCCGACCGCGGACAACGGGTGCCAGCAAGACAATTCTTGTTCCTTCAGGGAAAGCAAGAAGCGTATCCAGAATCTGGTCAATGGATTGTGACTGAATTTCTTTCCCGCAGATCGGGCAATGAGGAATCCCGACACGTGCATATAGTAGTCGAAGATAATCGTAAATTTCGGTTACCGTACCCACGGTTGAACGCGGATTCTTACTTGTCGTTTTCTGGTCAATAGAGATTGCAGGAGACAGTCCGTCAATCTGATCAATATCCGGTTTCTCCATTTGCCCGAGAAACTGTCGGGCATAAGAAGAGAGCGACTCAACATATCGTCTTTGCCCCTCTGCATAAATTGTATCAAAGGCTAAAGAAGACTTCCCAGATCCAGAAAGACCCGTCAGTACAACTAACTTGTCTCTCGGAATATCAAGGTCAATATTCTTCAAATTATGTTCGCGTGCGCCGCGAATACGTATGTACTGATCCATTCCCTTACCACCCTGCTTATCTTGATAAAATAAAGTCACTTTTTGTGGCTTTCAGTCTACCATATTTTATTTTACTTCATGCGCATTCTACTCGGCATTTAACAAATTTAACACTTTGTTCGTTTTGGGGCTTGCTAGGAAGTCCCAGCTATGTTATTATTTCTTTTGCGCGATTTTGAAAATCTGCGCGGTATTTTCGGCCCTATGGTAAAGCGGTTAAGACGCTGCCCTCTCAAGGCGGAATCAGGAGTTCAATTCTCCTTAGGGTCACCATTTGAAATGAACCACTTCTTTTGTAGATTTACGATCACAGAAGAAGTGGTTTTTTCTCGTATTATAGAAAGAAGGGACAGGATTTGCGCCTGCCCCTTCTTTTTGATGAGTCGAAAACTTATCTTACTTCTTCTCATCGTGAGAGCGATCATTGATGCCAACATATCTGCGACGCTTCTGTACACTCTTATAGGCAGGTCGCATAATTCGACCGCCCGAGACCAGCTCTTCGATTCGATGAGCACTCCAACCGGCAATACGTGCAGTAGCAAATATCGGTGTGAAAAGCTCTGGTGGGATTCCGAGCATGGTATAAATGAATCCAGCATAGAAATCAACGTTCGCACATACGATCTTATCATTTTTCTTGAAATTCCTGAAAACTTCAGGGGCCAGTCGCTCCGTCAACGTATATAACTCATATTCCGCCTCGCGACCAGACTCATAAGCAAGTCCTCTTGCATAATCTCGAAGAAGCTTTGTCCGTGGGTCTGATACCGTATAAACGGCATGTCCAATACCATAAATCAATCCTGACTTATCAAAAGCCTCTTTTTTGAGTATTTTCGTGAGATAGTCGCAGATCTCCATCTCGTTTCTCCAGTTTTTGACACCTTGTGCTAAATCTTGCATCATCGCATATGCCTTGTTACTTGCTCCACCGTGCTGAGGACCCTTAAGGGATCCAATTGCTGCCGCGATAACAGAATAGGTATCAGAACCTGAAGAAGAGACCGCGTGGGTAACGAAAGACGAATTATTTCCTCCGCCATGTTCCGCGTGTAAAACTAAGGCAAGATCCAAAATGCGCGCTTCCAGATCAGAAAACTGCCCGTCAGGACGTATCATATGGAGAATATTCTGAGCAGTATTGTATTCAGGCACGGGAGAATGCAAAAAGAGACTTTGCTTATCCACATAGTGCCTTTTCGCCATAAATGCGTGTGCAATCATGACGGGAAAACGTGCAATCAATTCAATGCACTGTCGTAGAACATTCTCAATGTCAAGTGAATCAGGATCTGGATCATACGAATATAGAGCAAGTACTGAACGTGCAAGCTTATTCATAATGTCCGGGCTTGGCGCTTTGAGAATCATATCTTCCGTGAAATTATGCGGAAGTTCTCTGCTATGTACAAGCAAATCATTGAAACTGGTCAGTTCATTCTCATTCGGGAGCTCACCAAAAAGAAGCAGATATGCTGTCTCCTCAAAACCAAATCGCTTGTCTTGATAAAACCCATTTACCAGGTCAGAAATCTCAATGCCCTGATAAAAAAGACGACCCTCAACAGGGATTCGCTCTGCATCATCAACAATATATGACATAACTTCGCCGACTTCAGTAAGCCCAACGAGAACACCTGTCCCATCTTCGTTCCGAAGTCCGCGCTTAACGTTATATCTTTCATACAAAGCAGGATCAATTCGTGCCTTAACAGTGGCTCTATTGACTAAGTCAGCAATGGCTTGATCTTTATCAAATGGTGCATTTTGCATGTATATTCCTCCAATTTACGGTAAGAGTCAGAGTTATGTAAATTGTCTCGTGTAATTAAGAAGTCCGCCAGCGAGAAGGATACTCGCTTGTCTCTCAGATAATGTGCAATTCACGGAGAACGAAAATCCTTTCGACAGATTATCAATCGTAATCGGATTCCCCTGCACTGCAGATGCGATTTGTGCATGCACATTCTTCATTTCCAGTTCATCGAATAGATCTATTCTATCATAATCGGAAGGACTTACGAACGTAAGCGGAAGAATTCCGTTGTTAATCAAGTTCGCCATATGTATTCGTGCGAACGAAATCGCAATGACACCTTTTACGCCTAATTGTAACGGCGCAAGGGCCGCATGTTCTCTGCTTGATCCTTGTCCGTAATTTGCTCCGCCTACAATGAAACCTCCGTTGTTTGCTTTTGCACGAGCCGGGAACTCCGGATCAGACGGTGTCAGGCAAAAATCAGCAAGATACGGGATGTTGGAACGATAGGGAAGGAGCTTCGCATTTGACGGCATTATGTGGTCTGTTGTTATATTATCGCCAAGCTTGACAATTGTCTTTCCAAGAAGGCTCTCAGGCAGAGAAACGTTGATTGGAAATGGCTTAATATTGGGTCCGCGAACCACAATAATATCCGAAGCCGATTCTGCCGGAAGCTCAACAAGATTATCGTTAACCGTAAATGAATTCGGCATGGAAATGACTGGAGGCTCTCCCACATGTGACGGATCCGTAACAACTCCAGAAAGTGCCGATACCGCGGCAACCTCAGGACTCACTAAGTAGATACTTGCTGACGCTGTCCCTGAACGCGCATAGAAATTGCGATTGTTCGTGCGAAGCGAGACTGCATCCGTTCTTGGCGATTGCCCCATACCAATACACGGGCCACAGGCACATTCAAGAATGCGGGCACCGGCAGATATCATATCGGTAAGCGCACCTGAATCAGCAAGCATCGTAAAGACTTGCTTGGACCCTGGCGCGATAACAAGAGAAACATCTGGATGTACGGTCTTTCCCTTCAAAATGGCAGCAACTTTAAGCATATCCATAAGTGAAGAGTTTGTGCAAGATCCGATACAGACCTGGTCAACCTTTAGCCCGGCAATTTCCGCCACCGAAACAACATTATCCGGCATATGTGGCTTTGCAACAAGCGGCTTAAGAATGGACAAATCGATTTCGATCGTCTGATCATAAATGACGTCATCATCGGGAATAATCGAAACCCATACATCTTCTCTCCCCTGTGCGGCAAGAAAAGATCTCGTTACATCATCCGATGGGAAAATTGATGTTGTCGCGCCAAGCTCTGCACCCATATTCGTAATGGTCGCACGCTCTGGAACCGATAAATACGCCAGTCCATCGCCTGAATATTCGACAATTTTCCCGACTCCGCCCTTTACCGACAAAATGCGAAGTACTTCAAGAATAATATCTTTTGCCGTTGCCCACGGTGCCAATCGCCCTTTAAGTATCACTTGACAAATCTTCGGCATACTCAGATAGTAAGGCCCGCCTCCCATAGCAACCGCGACATCAAGTCCGCCAGCACCAATAGCCAGCATACCGATACCTCCGCAAGTTGGCGTATGACTGTCAGAACCCAAAAGAGTCTTCCCCGGTATACCATATCTTTCAATATGCACTTGGTGGCATACTCCGTTACCCGGTCTGGAAAAACGTATTCCATGCTTCTTTGCGACTGTTTGGATATACTTGTGATCGTCGGCATTTTCAAAACCTGATTGAATTGTGTTGTGATCAATATACGCCAAAGAGAGCTCCGTTTTTACCCTTGGAACACCAATGGCTTCAAACTGAAGATACGCCATCGTCCCAGTTGAATCTTGCGTGAGTGTCTGATCAATACGGATCGATATCTCTGATCCTTCCTTCATTTCACCGGAAAGGATGTGTTCGCGTATGATTTTCTGAGATATTGACAGCCCCATGTGACGTTCCTCCTATTTGCTTTTCTGAATCTTTATTATCGTGCAAACAGAGGGTTCTTGTCAAGGAAAAAGAGTTACAAAAATGTCACTTTTGCAAGTTGCTGCCATGAGTCTTGCATAAAGAATTAAATCGTTTCGCTTTTATCACGTTTTCTTGCTTTTTATCCAATTTGAATTTTGCCCTCTGGATAAACACTCTTCTGCTGATTTGTTTCTCTCATCGCCAGACTAATCGCAAAGGAGACCGGGCCGACTCTTCCAAGGAACATCGCAGGAATGATGAATATATGGCTGAGAGTCGTAAGCTGTGGCGTATTTGCAGATGATACGCCAACCGTTCCAAAGGCAGATGTCGCTTCAAATAGCAAATCCAAATACTCAAAACTCTTCTTTTGCAAGGCAGCCGCTTCTGAAACACAAAGAAGCATCGATAAGGTGACAACAATGGCAAGACCCATGAAAAAAATGGAGATTGCTCTGCGAACATACGAACTCGATAGCGCGTGTTTTCTCATGACTAATTCGTCTTTGCCAGTAACCTCTGCAAGCACCGTGCTCATGAGGACAGAGAATGTCGAGACCTTGATTCCGCCGCCCGTTGAGCCAGATCCGGCTCCGATAAACATCAGCAGCACAGACATCAATTTGGTGTGGTCATATAAATTCATCATATTTATTGAATTAAACCCAGCCGTTCGCATCGTTACAGATTGGAAAAAAGCGGCAAATGGTTTTTGCCAATCAGGCAAAGTGCCCATTGCCTGAACACCTGTGTTATTCCACTCGGCAACAAGAAAAAAGAAAGTGCCGATACATATTAGAAAAAGTGTCATGGATAAGACAACTTTCGAATACATACGAAGCGCCTTATTTTTAGGATAACTGAAAATATCGCGCCAAACAACAAAGCCAAGTCCCCCGAAAATGATGAGAAAGGCCGTGGTAAGTATCACAACAGGATTATCGTTATATGCCGTCAGACTGGAGAAAGGTCCTGAATTTGTATCCCCCATCAAATCAAAACCCGCATTGCAAAACGCTGAAACGGCTTGAAAGCCTGCACGTGAGAATCCGCCCTTAATTCCAAACTCGGGAACAAATTGCGTTGACAGCAAGACAAATCCAGAAAACTCGAATCCAAACGTGGTATAAATGATTGATTTTAATAAAGACGGGAGTTCAGTAAATGAAAAGCTTCCGGAGGATTCTTGTGCAAGGACTCTTGTCTTCAGTCCGACTTTCCGACGCAAAACGCCGATGAAAAAGGTCGAAATCGTAACAAGACCCAGTCCTCCGATTTGGATAAGACAAATCATGACAAGTTTTCCAAAGCCTGTGAAATACGTTGCTGTATCCACTACAACAAGTCCCGTAACACACGTGCATGATACGGTCGTGAAAAGTGCATTCACAAGTCCGATGCTTTGTCCATTTTGTGATGCAGCCGGCAACATAAGCAGGAGTGTTCCAATTAGGTCAACAAATAGAAAACTCGTTACGATTGCCCTTGCAGGTGTCTCGAATATCCGCTTAACTAGCTCATGCGATCTTCTTCTCTTAATCAGCATTTTATAGATGAACCATCTCTTTCCAAAGGTTTGCTACATTCTTCTTCTCACAGACCATAGTAAAGAGATCCCCAGCCCGCATAAGCGTATCTCCGTCTGGAATCATAATCTTTCCTGCTTCATCCGAAATAACAACAATACGAGAACCCGCCGTAAACTTATATTCTGCAAGAATCTTATTACACGCCTTCGATTTGGGTGACAAATTGAATTCCACAAGCACCCACTCTGAATGATCAATCTGATGAACAATGCGAAGTCCCTGGTAATCAATTTCCTGTTCAATCATCTGCGCGAGTACTTTGGTGCCAGAAAATGAACGATCAACACCGAAGCGCTCCATAACCCCCAGATTACGCGGGTTATTTACACGACACAGTGTTGTTGGTATATGAAAATGTCTCTTTGCGACCTGGCAGGCAATCAGATTATTCTCATCTTTCCCCGTAAGTGCAATAAGCATGTCAGCGCCATGACAATAGGGTTCAAGAACTGCCGCAGATGTTCCGTCACCGTGTATCACTACAACACTCAGGTCATTTGCAATCTTGCATGCAGCATTTTCATCTTGCTCGATGATAACGATTTCATGCTCGCGAGTGAGCTCCCGAATCAGATAATATGCAACTTTCCCCGCCCCAACAATGATCAATTTCATATATTCGCACAATTCGATTCTTGCATCACAAGGAGGCAAGAATCAATTTATCTCCTTTTTCAATCTTCATGTTTGGTCTTGCCAAGACTAACTTATCATTGTGTATGATTCCAAAAACATGACGCAAGTCTGTATCTTCAATATCCTTAATTTTACAGCCAATTAAATCTGCGTCAACAGCTAGCAGTTTAAATTCGATTGTTTCTCCCATTATGTGATGTAAGTAATTATCCATCTCGAGTTCGTTAGAGCGGTCTTCAATCTCGCGGACAAAAGCATCCACCGTGAGCTCGGGTGACGATACCGTAACAAAACCAGCAGAATCAAAAATATGCAGACCATGCGTATCAAAAATACGCGTAATGACGTGCTTCACATCATAAATATCACGGGCAATTTCGGATGCCATAATGTTCTGATTCTCGCTTTCGCTAAGAGCACATACAGCATCGCAGGATTCAATCCCTGCTTCCTTCAATACATCCACATCAATAATTACGCCTGAAACAGTTACAACGTCAAGCTTCTTCGCATTTGCGATGGATTCCGCTTTCGGATCAACAAGAACCACTTCGTGATCCGCAGCTAGCAATCTACGAACGAGCATCAAACCAGCACGACTCGCGCCTAAAACGATAATTTGCATGTATATCCCCTCCCGGGCTAATATTTTCTCGTTATTTATTACGATATTGATTAAGAACGTACCCAAAAATGGAAGCAGCCGAAGAAGCGTTGAGCGACTCTGCCTTCCCTGGCATTTCAATCTTTGCAAGAACATCACATTGCTTCGCACATTCCTCAGAAAGCCCTCTTGCCTCGTTTCCGATGAAAAGAGCGACTGGGAAGGTATATTCATATTTCGAAATATCCTGCCCGTCAAGGTGCGATGCAACTAATTGTACACCGATTTTTTGTAATTGGAAGATAGCACTGTCAATGTCGGGAAAAGATACGATCGGAATATGAAAGCATGATCCCATGGATGCGCGCAAAACTTTCTCATTGAAGGGATCAACGCAACCAGAAATTACAATGACAGCAGTGAAGTCAAATGCATCTGCCATTCGAATCATCGTCCCGAGATTTCCTGGATCAGAAGTCTCTTCGCAAACTAAATACAGATCATTCCCACGTATGGGAATATCATTACGGATGAGTGGCGATTTTGCAATGATAG
>JBPOHB010000248.1:0-4660 GCA_052036055.1 Bacillota bacterium
ATACAAACCTTGACCGCGCAAACGGAGGCGTCAACCATGCACTTGCCGCCATCATCGGACTTGCCATTCCCATGACAATTACAGGCGTGAGTTACGGTCTTTGTGGTGATCTGCGTGAAATCGAAAACCTGTTTGCTTTATCGGCTCGCGTGAAAAGATTGCTGGCAGGATTTGGCATGTTTATTAATATGGATTGTGATAGGCAGATTGGTCGTGTCTTCTTGCAGGGTGGCGCGTTTGATTCGGCAGCGATTCCAGAGCTTGGGAAGGCAAATGTTGATCTCGTTATCTCAGGTGAAATCAAATATCATGATATGGTTTCGCTTAGGCAAAATGGGATTGCGGCACTCTCTGTCGGACATGATGTAAGTGAGCGAATTGTACTTCCAAGCCTTATGACCAAACTTAATCTGCAGTTTCCCGGTCTTGGGGTGGCTACTTCGGCAGGTTTAGATTATAATAAGATCGTTTTCTGAGTAAACCGAACGATCGCGGGTGCATTGCCGAAAGGCGGCACGTGAGGAAAGTCCGGGCTCCATAGGACAAGGGTGCCGGGTAACTCCCGGTGAAGGCAACTTCAAGGAAAGTGCAACAGAGATATACCGCCTCGCATCTTCGGATGTTAGGTAAGGCTGAAAAGGCGGGGTAAGAGCCCACCGGCGGTTTGGCGACATTCCGGCCATGTAAACCCCACTCGGAGCAACGCCGTGGCGAGACAATACTGTGGTCCGCAGGTCTCAGGGAGGCGGCTTGAGCTGATAAGAAACTATCGGCCTAGATAGATGGTCGTTTAAGACAGAACCCGGCTTACAGGTTTACTCAGAAAACCTTTTTCTATCAATCAACAGCGCTTGTTTGCATGCGTGTGAAGAAATATGTGAAGGAGAATTATATGTCAGCGGAATCTTATTTGAGTAGAGGCGTTTCACCGACAAAAGATGACGTTAAGAAAGCCGTTAGCGGTCAATCCAGCGGCGTGTTTCCGGGAGCATTTTGTAAACTAGTAGAAGATATTGCGGGAGATCCTGACTACTGTCTTGCCGTTCATGCGGATGGTGCAGGAACGAAATCATCAGCGGCGTATCTTCAGTATAGGGAGACAGGAAGTACGGATTCATTTGTATCGTTGGCGCAGGATTCTTTGGTTATGAACACAGACGATCTGGCTTGTGTCGGAGCCGTGGGGTCACTTTCGCTGTCCAATACAATTGGGCGTAATGCGCACAGAATAGATGGTGCCTGCATAGCCGCGGTTATTAGCGGATACGACAAAATCATTGCAAGACTTCAGGATAACGGAGTCGATATCAAGATGACGGGCGGAGAAACGGCAGATGTCGGAGATCTTGTTCGTACCCTGATTGTTGATTCGACTCTTGTAGCTCGCGTGAAGCGTTCGGATGTGATAAATGCTGCGAACATATTACCGGGGCATGTGATTGTCGGGCTTTCCTCTTCTGGGAAGGCAAAATATGAAGACAAAGAAAATTCTGGGATCTCCTCCAATGGATTAACCGCTGCGCGGCATATGCTGCTTTCTAAGTACTATTTGGATAAGTATCCTGAATCCGTATCGGAGACGATTGCTCGCGACAAAGTCTATTGCGGCAAACACTTGCTTTCGGATGCATTACCTGACAGTGATATGACGGTAGGAGAAGCACTTTTATCGCCAACGAGAACCTATTTGCCGGTCATTATGGAAATACTGCGAAAACACCGCCAGGATATTTCGGGTATCATTCACTGTACGGGCGGTGGGCAGGTGAAATGCAGAGATTTTGGTAAGAATCTGCGCTACGTTAAGGATAATCTCTTTGATTTTCCCCCCATATTCTCTGCTATTTTTCAGTCGGGAGAGATTCCGATGAAAGAGATGTTCCAGGTATTTAACTGTGGTCATCGTATGGAAATTTATTGCAATCCATTGGTTGCAGGACAGATCATGGATATATCAACATCCTATGGAATTCAAAGTAAGATTGTCGGTCACGTGGAATCGCTTACAGATTCGACGCCTAACCAAGTGGTAATATCCAAAGACGGCGAGAAATTTGTATATTGACAAGTGATGACTCCATGGATATAATGATCACTGTTCGCGGAAATCGAGTCGAATTTTTCATCTCTTTTTCCAAACGATCAGATGCGCGCCTTTAGCTCAGATGGTAGAGCAACTGACTCTTAATCAGTGGGCCCCGGGTTCGAGTCCCTGAAGGCGCACCACACGATGAAAGCCTGAAACTGTTTTGTTTCAGGCTTTTTCATTGGTTATGCATTTGCTTAGGTCAGGAGCGCAATCTTGTTTCACACGTTTATGCACAAAGCGATCGTTTTTCTTACGAATTATATGTGCTATAATCAGCGGAAGGTCAGATTATTATATGATTGGCCGTTAATATTCGGGAGGATATATGTATGAGTTTCTATTCTATTGATACGAAGTGTGTACAATCTGGCTATACGCCAAAAAATGGAGAGCCTCGCGTGCTACCAATCGTTCAGAGCACAACATATAAATATTCATCAACTGAACAGATGGGCAGACTTTTTGATCTTGAAGAGGCAGGATATTTTTATACCAGACTTGCCAATCCGACAAACGATGCGGTAGCCGCAAAGATTGCGGATCTTGAGGGCGGAGTTGCCGCTATACTTACATCTTCTGGACAGGCTGCATCCTTCTTTTCGATTTTTAATATTTGTTCGGCCGGGGATCATGTTGTGTCTTCCGCAACAATATACGGAGGTACGTATAATCTCTTTTCCGTAACACTCAAGAGACTTGGGATTGATTTTACATTCGTTTCACCTACAGCAACGGAGGAAGAGATTCAAGCAGCATTTACGGATAAGACGAAAGCCGTTTTTGGAGAGACGATTGCGAATCCCGCGTTGACCGTTCTTGATATTGAGCGATTTGCCCGTGTAGCGCATGCTAACGGAGTCCCCCTCATTATTGATAACACATTTGCGACGCCAATTAATTGCAAGCCTTTCGAATTTGGCGCGGACATAGTGATTCACTCTACCACCAAGTATATGGATGGTCATGCGACAAGTGTTGGGGGCTGTATTGTTGATAGCGGTAATTTTGACTGGGATGCATATTCGGATAAATACCCAGGACTTACGACGCCTGACGAATCCTATCACGGCGTGACATACACGCAGAGATTTGGGAAGGGTGCATATATCACGAAGTGCGTTGTGCAGCTCATGAGGGATCTGGGTTCCATCCCAGCTCCGCAGAATTCTTTCCTACTTAATATCGGTCTGGAGACGCTTCACCTGCGTGTTCCTCGTCACTGCAGCAATGCGCAGGCTGTAGCGGAGCATCTTCTGCATCATCCGAAAATTGGATGGGTAAGCTATCCGGGTCTTGCATCGGACGCGAATTATGAACTGGCGCAAAAATATCTTCCCAACGGAAGTTGCGGTGTGCTTTCTTTTGGTGTCAAGGGAGGAAGATCGGCGGCTGTGACGTTTATGGATTCGCTTAAACTTGCCGCTATCGTGACGCATGTCGCAGATGCGAGAACTTGTGTGCTCCATCCGGCAAGTCACACACACAGGCAATTAAGTGATGCAGAATTGGAAACAGCGGGCGTGTCACCTGATCTAATTCGTTTTTCATGCGGGATTGAAGCTGCAAGTGATATTATCGCGGATATTGATCAGGCGCTTGAAAATGTAGGGATATAAATACCCTTACAAGTTTTTTGCAAAAAGTTCGGCCGTCGCTATTCATTATAGCGACGGCCGTTTTTGTTTTCTCTGATAGTACCTTGGTATAGGACGGCGTTTATCATGGTCTCGTAGATAGCCTTTGGCGAGCCGCCAACCTTCTTGTCAATTTGTTTTCCATCTTTAAACAAGATGACGGTTGGAATGTTCATTACCCCGTATTTTGCTGCTATATCAGGGCTTTTGTCAATGTTAATCTTGGCTACCGTTGCCTTGCCAGCAAAATCGTCGGCAAGGGAGGATATGGTTGGTGCCAGCATTCTACATGGCATACACCAGTCTGCATAAAAATCAACAAGAGCTACGCCGTTTTCGATTGTTCCTTGAAAATCCGCCGAAGTTAATTCTTTTGTACTCATAATCAAATTCTCCTTTTCGTTTGTGTTTATCTCTTATGTATCGGATGAAGTATCCGTACATGAAGATACATTGTTGTTCTGCTACCATTATATCCGTTTTCGCGTTGTAGTTGTTCGGCAAGCTTTCCACGCGGTCTCGTTTGGCAGGGGATATTTCATGTCTTGCCGTTATGTATATTCGAAAGACAATCGCAAAGATCATCGAGTAGTCGGTTTTGTGTGTTTTAGAAAAGACGCGCATAATAGCCAAACCAGCCAAGGATCATTGTGATTCCGACCATAATCAGGAGAATGCCACTTATCCATTTAATGATGCCAAGGTGTTTCCGGATTCTTGAGAACAATCCAGATAGCTGGTTGAAGAGGAGAGCGGTAAGTAGAAAAGGGATTCCGATGCCAAGGGAGAAAATGAGAAGCAGAAGAGTTCCTTCCCAAATCGTATCAGATTGCCCAGATAGAAGCATTGCATTCCCAAGAAACGGGCCTAAGCAGGGTGACCAACCAAGTGAGAATGCCAGTCCCATGAAAAACGATGAGAGAAAAGTGACCTTCTT
>JBPOHB010000090.1:0-3104 GCA_052036055.1 Bacillota bacterium
AATTGCACTTGATGAACTGAAACATGTTTTGGGAAAAAAGAAGGCCTTCATCGTTACGGATAGTTTTCTTTACAAAAACGGATATACGAAAACAATTACCGACAAACTCGATGAGATGGGCATTACACACACGACCTTCTTTGATGTTGCGCCTGATCCCACGCTGTCTTGCGCAAAAGAAGGCGCCAGACAGATGCGTGCGTTTGCACCGGATTGCATTATTGCTATCGGCGGCGGTTCCGCCATGGATGCGGGGAAGATCATGTGGGTCTTGTATGAGCACGAGGATGCGGATTTTCAGGATATGGCCATGCGTTTCTCCGATATTCGAAAACGTGTGTACACATTTCCGAAGATGGGTGAGAAGGCCTATTTCATTGCCGTTCCGACGTCTGCCGGTACGGGCTCTGAGGTGACTCCTTTTGCGGTTATTACGGATGATGCTACAGGGATGAAATACCCCCTCGCTGATTACGAACTTCTGCCGAATATGGCCATTGTTGATGCCGACATGATGATGAATGCACCGAAAGGATTGACCGCCGCCTCGGGTATTGACGCGGTTACCCACGCACTGGAAGCCTATGCCTCTATGCTTGCCACAGACTACACGGACGGACTTGCACTTCGCTCTCTTAAAATGATTTTCGCGTATTTGCCTCGTGCGTATGCTAACGGGCAAAATGACCCAGAAGCGCGAGAGAAGATGGGTAATGCAGCCACAATGGCAGGCATGGCTTTTGCGAATGCATTTCTCGGCGTGTGCCACTCGATGGCACATAAACTGGGCGCATTTCACCACCTGCCGCACGGAATCGCGAATGCACTTATGATCGATGAGGTTCTGCGATATAATGCTCAGGAGGTCCCTGTCAAAATGGGCACATTCTCGCAGTACGATCATCCTCACACGCTAGCTCGATATGCCGAAATCGCAGAATACCTGGGGATCACAGGAAAGGACGATAATGAGAAACTTCATGCGCTGATTGGGAAGATTGACGAACTTAAGGATACGCTTGAGATCAAGAAAACGATTCGAGAATATGGCGTTGACGAAGAGGATTTCCTTGCGCGTCTGGATCAAATGACCGAACAGGCATTCGATGATCAGTGTACGGGTGCAAATCCGCGTTATCCGCTTATGAGCGAAATCAAGCAGATGTACATGAACGCATATTATGGAACGAAGGAAAAGGTTTGAGACGCGCATGTCTTTGCCTATCCAGAACAAATCTTATGTAGGAGGAAGAATAATGGAAAGCGAAAATGTCATCGCACGTCGATCAAGAAAAGTCATCTATCACGAAGGCGAAACGGTTGTGAAAGTCTTTGATGCCGATTATTCGAAGGCAGATATACTCAATGAAGCCTTGAATCATGCAAGAGTCGAAGAGACGGATCTTCACATACCAAAGCTTCTTGAAGTGCGCAGAATCGACGGGAAATGGGCAATTGTTACGGAGTATATCCATGGCAAAACACTGGCGGCACTGATATCCGAAAACCCGGACAAGAAAGCAGAATACTTAGCACGTTTTGTCGATCTACAGATGCTGGTTCATTTACAGAAGGCCCCTTTGCTAAATAAACTCAAAGACAAAATGGATCGTAAAATTTCTGAGACCGATCTTGATGCGACGACAAGATATGACCTTCGCACGAGACTTGAGGCAATGCCAAAGCATGGCAAAGTGTGCCATGGAGACTTCAACCCGTCAAACATCATTATTGCCGAAGATAATACCGCCTATATTCTTGACTGGTCGCACGCAACACAGGGAAATGCATCTGCAGATGTCGCAAGGACGTATTTGCTTTTCTGGCTCGCGGGTGAGACCGAATTTGCTGACGCCTATTTGAATCTGTTTTGTCAAAAGAGTCAAACGCCTCGGCAATACGTAGAGAAATGGCTTCCTATTGTTGCTGCTTCTCAATCGGTCAAAGGGAAACCCGAGGAGAAAGAATTATTACTTCGCTGGTCGCAGGTGGTTGATTACGAATAAGGAGAGACAACATGATAAGAGTCAACGTCTGTATTGGAAGTTCGTGTCATCTTAAGGGGTCAAGGCTGGTAATTGAGACATTACAATCCTTGCTTGCGGAAAATGGTTTAGCAGATGAGTTTGCGCTTGTCGGGACATTTTGCATGGGAAACTGTACGAACGGAGTCTGTCTTCAGATGAACGAAAAGTCGTATTCCGTTGGTCCATCAGATGTAGAGGCGTTTTTCGAAAAGGAAATGCTAGGACTTTATTTGCGTCAACAGAAAGAGGGAAGCCAGGGATGACGGACTTTCTGAAGCTAAACGAAGCGCACTGCAAGAACTGCTATAAGTGCATCCGTCATTGTTCGGTCAAATCAATCCGATTTTCTGGCAATCAGGCACATATCGTACATGATGAGTGTATTTTGTGTGGACAGTGCTATGTCGTTTGCCCACAGAATGCGAAAGAAGTCAGAAGTGATATTCCTAAGGCAAGAGAACTGCTTTCGGGAAAATTTCCGGTTGTTGTCAGTCTAGCGCCGTCCTTCGTGGCGAATTATGCAGGTGCAACCATTCTCGATATGGCGACAGCGATCACGAAGCTTGGTTTTGCTGCTGTAGAAGAAACGGCAATAGGGGCTTCCATCGTTAAGTCGCGATATGAGGAGCTTCTGCCGAACCAAGAGATTGTTATATCTTCCTGCTGCCATTCTGTCAATTTGCTCATTCAAAAGCATTATCCGGAAGCACTGAAATATCTGGCTCGCGTCGTCTCGCCGATGGAAGCGCATGGGCAGCTACTCAAAAGGCAGTATAGGGACTGCAAGGTAGTTTTTATTGGCCCCTGTATTTCAAAAAAGGCCGAAGCAGAGAATTGTGACGGAGCAATCGATTGTGTTCTTACATTTTCCGAACTGTCAAAGTGGCTTGCTTCGGAAGGCATTTGTATTGATAAACTGCCTGCGGATCATAATAACAAAAGCAAATCCCGGATATTCCCGACCGCGGGGGGGATTCTCAAGAGTATGCGTTGTGATGAGCCTGGCTATACCTACCTCTCGGTTGATGGGATTTCGTCATGCATAGGTGCGCTTAAGGATATCATTGACGGGAAGCT
>JBPOHB010000010.1:0-3527 GCA_052036055.1 Bacillota bacterium
CAATACGTTTTCTCTTTGTCTTCGATTGATTGGCAATCTCGTTTGAATCAGTCATGTCTTTCATTTTCTCTCCTTCATCCATCGCCATATTATCTTCAAGATACAGAGTCTTTCTCAAGCAGAAGACTCTGCGCCGCCGCATTCATTTGATCCATTGTAAGGACATAGTCCCAGAGGTCAAAATTCCCGATTTTGGATGAATCCCCTTCACCTTCGGCAGACACGTCAAAGAGACCGACCCCATACATCTCTTGGCATTTCGCATCCAAGAGAACAAAATACTTATCGTTCCACATACCATCATATTGAAATATCTGTACAAAACTTATTGTAGGATCTGTCATATAGTCGATAAAAGCTTTCGTATCTGTGTCTACTTCTTCAAAACTAAGAAGCTCCGAGTTGTTTTCCCAGTATGAATAATATGTCTCAACTGAAGATAGCGATACTTCTTTTCCCTCCAGAAATTCATACCTATTCAGGTAAAACTGCAATACATATTCGTCCATTACGTCAGCAGGAATATATCCAAAATTTGGTTCATGAACATAATAATCAGGGCTACTGCCACCAAACAGTTCAGCACATCGTGACTTAGAATATCCGAGAAACATATAGGCATTCAAGATTAAATTTCTCTGCTCATATTTATAGGCAACAGCATTAACCGCATCAAGTTTCTTGTAATTCCAAGAAAGATAATAGTAATATACACTTGCGATTGAAATTGAAAAAGTTATGACGAATACTGCAGAGAGTATTCCGATTTTAGCTCGTTTTGACAAATGATTTTTCATTCTTCACCTCGCATACTTCCTTTGACAAATCATCATGACGGTCTGTTTACTTCGATCATATATACAAAATACTTCCGGAAATCGATACTGATATCCTTATTTCCATTTTCATATTGTGCTATTTTAACAAGATCTTCAGTTGTTATCCATTGTAAACTAATGTTGTCGTATTCCTTGTGTCCGTTTCTATCGCAATAAGCAGACCATAGATTATGCATGTAATTTGAATATGACATATAAACATTTCTTGCATAGTCACAAAACCATTTGTAATCCGGATTTGATGTGACTTCAGAAAAATCTGTACCTTGATATGTATCGACAATCTCGTTGAATTCCGCCACTGTATAGATTTCTGGATTGCCCCAATATCGGCCCATAATGCAAAGTCCCAATTGTGTGATCTGCTCATCTTGATTTAGAGTGAATTCATATGACATATCCGTTATTTCCGAATTTGGATCCCAGAAACTCCCTGGTTCTTCCGTTATAGTGACGGATGAAAACTCATTATAATCGCAAAGATATACGCATGCATCCGTGATTTTCTCTTTATCGTCATTGTCAAAACGATCTGATTGAAATATTGACATAAGACTTGCGTAGTCATAGCGCACTTGCGTCAGATGACTATTGTCACATATCAGTGTCTTGGTGCATCGATTTTGTTGAAAACGGTAGGTGCATACCAGTATATACGCACAGAAATATATAACGATTCCGGCACACCCTGCAACAAACATGAATTGAATCGTCTGTTTGCCCAATTTGAGCCATGCATGTCTATTCTCTCTTCTTCTCTGCTTTTCTCTTTCCGTTTCCCTTTGTAGAAACGCTTCATTTCTCGGATCTGGCATCGCTTTTCTCCTTCTCCCAGTCAAAATCAAGTCTCTTATTCAAATAATATGATTATTCGGATTTGCTATACTCTGCGTACTCTATGTACTTTGATAAATCAATGTTAATGACACTCGTATCATTGCATTGATTTGCATCAGCCAATTGAATAATGTCCGCTGGAGAAATGAAATATGGTGGCAATCCGGAAATTTGACTATATTCCAAATTCTCACAATATTCCCTCCATATATCAGCAAGATCCTCTATGTACGTATCAATGCTACCTACATTCCCTGTCCCTCCGTTTTTTAGTAACGTAATATACCAATTTTCGTTTGTCGCATTCCCACTTTGCGAAACTTCACAAAATTCATCGTAAGTATGCATTTCAGAAAAAACGTGTTGATCATTATTATCACTTAAACTATTTTCATATAAATAACACAGTCTTAGTTGTATATACGATGGGCTAATCAAGAGTCGCGTAAGTGTAGAATTCGTTCCTTCATCGTAATAACTTGCTATCGGAGATAAAGACGTAATTAGGTTGCAATCATAATTTGCTTCTTCTGCTTTACTGATCTCCTCATTCACATTTTTTGCCAAGCGCTGACTTTCAGACATAGCCAAGACACTACCCAATATGCTATCTCCTACTGATACAACTATTTCTGCTCCCGCACTTAGTGGAAAGAGATAACCGATTACTTCTTTTGCAACTGCTAACGAAACCGAAGTTGCGACACCTGCCGAGTCTGCACTTATGTCAACATAGGCGTTATGAATTGCGTCTGTTAATTTCTTCTGATAATCGCTTTGATCTAAATGTACTGACAGAACACTGAAGTATATTTTATCTGCATCGCTTTTATTATGAAGAATAGACGCCACATTTGCATCATCGTCTGCATTGTCGTGTGTATAGTTTGATATGATTAGTGAGGTTTCTACCGAAACAGGAATCTGCCCGTATTTGTCACAAAATTCTTCATCATTCAGAAAATCAACATAAAAATCCGCAGGAACATATGAACCCGCACTAATGGAATAGTCAAGGTAGTAATTCCCTTCTGTGTCCATTTCGGCAGCTTCCATATTTGCTTGTGTGGCGGTGCCATTGATTACAGCTTCATATGCCGCATCTATCTCATTCTCGGAAAATGTCTTTGCTAGTGAGATGCAGTTTCCGGACGTGAAATAATTGAGAATGTCGGAATAATGTGTTTGCTGTAGATAGTTGCATATATTTTGATACGTATCGCAATTTGCATCACACGTTGCATCACACTTCGGATTAATTTCACAGGCATCCATCATACAGGTAAATATTCTTGGATCTGTTTGAAATCTTTCATCAATTACCGCACTATAACTATTTGCAAAAAGGGATAGCACAGGCGACACGTCATAGTTTACATAATAATATTGCTCATCTCCTTGAAGATATGAAGTAGACATTCCTGAAGCCGTTAAAGGATTATCCGCACTAAATATCTGCGTTGTCCCACACTGCATCAACAAGTTGAACTGCTCTGCGTTGAAATTCCGATCTGAAGTAAGACATACCAGATCGGTTGCCTCAACCAATCCTGCTGTCATAATCGCAAAGACTGAATTGGGTGAATCTTGTGTATACACCTCTTCCGAAAGAGCAAAGTAATCCGTCAATGCAGCCTGGTTGTATGTTGCTTCTCCCGTTGTTGGGTCGATGTCTGTAAAGATATCCTTCCAGCAATCCACACTTGCTTGATCAACTGTTTGGGGTACATTTCCGACCCAACAGCGGATATTGTTCGCGGTAAATAGTTGATCTTGGTATCCGCCTCCGCCAGTAATAGACAAATTGAGTTTTCGAGCCAGAAGTTTCCACTCCTGAAGTGATTCGATTAC
>JBPOHB010000274.1:0-2631 GCA_052036055.1 Bacillota bacterium
GCTGGATATGGGGATGATTCATGACGTAAAAAGAATCATTGCAGAGTTGCCGCAAGAACGACAAACGATGCTATTTTCTGCAACGATGCCAACAGAAATTGCTAGACTATCTGGCAGCCTTCTCAAAAATCCTGTCAAAATTGAAATTACACCCGTTGCATCAACTGTAGATGTGATTGAACAATCCGTCTATTATGTCAACAAAATCAATAAGATCCATTTGCTGATTCATATTTTGGAGAACGCTCAAATCGAATCCGCACTTGTTTTCTCTCGCACAAAGCATGGAGCGGACAAAATCGTGAAAGCCTTAGAGAAATCTGGCATGCAAGCTCAGGCAATACACGGGAACAAGTCGCAAAATGCAAGACAATTGGCTCTGGGTAATTTTAAGAGTCGTAAGACAAAAATCCTTGTGGCAACGGATATAGCAGCACGGGGTATTGATGTTGAGGAATTGTCCCATGTTATTATATTTGACCTACCCGAAGTCCCCGAGACATATGTGCATCGAATAGGCCGAACGGGGAGAGCAGGGTTAGGTGGTGTTGCTATTTCCTTTTGCGACCAGGAAGAGAAGCCACTACTTCGAGATATTCAGAAACTAATCCTTAAAAACATCCCCGTTGTGGAGAACCACCCATTCCCATTAGATACGTCGATATCTGATGTATCAGAGAAATCAGAACATCGTTTTACGGGAAGACAAATGCCCCGTAAGCAAGCTATTACTCCGAAGAAAATGGAAAACGCTAAACCAGTAAGGAATGCAGGCTCTTCTCACATGGATCGCCAGACGGATAATCGATATGTCGAAAGACGAAAAATAAATAACCAGACGGATAATCGGACAAGCTTCGAGAGATCGCCAAGCCAATCAACAAACAGTACAAGACAAAGGAAGCGCTGACACAGAGGCACCAATGATCCATTCGGATCGCCGAAATCGACAAAGGTAATTTACAAAAAATGTTTTAATTATAAGAGGCAATCGCATTGTGAATGAATTCACATGCAATTGCCTCTCTATCTTTGGTCGGAGTGACCGGACTTGAACTGGCGACCTCTTGCACCCCAAGCAAGCACTCTAGCCAACTGAGCTACACCCCGACGCCTTTACAATTTTATCATAAGATATCCGTATGTCAATTCATATGTTTGGGGTAACATGCAGGCAAAATTCGAGATTGATACGCAAGTAACGTCTATTCCCAATTTGATGAATTCACTATTCGCGTCTTTCCCGGTTGCGGATATCAATATTGAAAATGTGAGTATTGAGGAGATCATACGCAAAATTTATACAGATTAATTTATAACCTTATTGTAAAAACATGTTGCTCCATATTTTTTGTGATAAGATAAGAATCAAATAAACCAGCTGATAATCAGCTCAGATTTGGAGGTATATTATGTTCTGTACAACCTGTGGTAAGCAAATTCCAGATGGAACGGCTATTTGTCCTCTTTGCGGTGCGCAAATAATCAGCACTTCTCCTGCTGCGACAACCCAGAAGAGCACCAGTTCCATCGATGTGGGTGGATTCTTTAAGAGCTATTTTAAGAATCCGATTGGTACTGTATCTGCCTATACGAAGGAAGACAATTATCTGTGGGGAATGATCCCAGCCGCCGCCTATGTGTTAATTCGCTTTTTGGTTGATCTCATCAATGGATATGATGCTGCTTTGGCTTTCGGCATGCTTTTTGCTGATGTAGTATTCTTCGCCGCGATCATCTTTGGTCTGATGATTTTACTACCTGCCTTTAAATTGGAGAAACTATCCGCTAAATCAATCATGCCGCTTATCGGTTTGTCATTCCTGCCAATTGCCCCTGCCTACCTTGTCGGCATAATTTTTGATGCCATATTTGATACGGGCGTATATGAAGGCGTTTTTGTTGAGGCAAGTATTATCTTTGCGGTCGTACTCATTTTTGTTGTCATTAGTGATCTTGTTGAGACCAAAGTTCTTCGCACCATGCTCGCCATTGTCACAACAATGGCAGTTGCTCTATTTATTAGAGCTCTATTCGTACAAATTGTATATGCACTCATCTATTGATTCATTCATCGAAGGCTATGAAATTACTTCATAAACATACGTGTACCCCATGTGTTGGACTTATCGCCTAAC
Source organism: Bacillota bacterium (assembly GCA_052036055.1). Lineage (GTDB taxonomy): Bacteria > Bacillota > Clostridia > Saccharofermentanales > Saccharofermentanaceae > Firm-13. Next base: position 2,139 of record JBPOHB010000274.1, read on the forward strand.
ACGTGGGGTACACTTTTATATTGCCAAAGGATTAGTGATGATGTGCATGTGCATAGATTGATTAGCATCAAGAATCAGCCCGCTTTGACACCAGAAGCGGCAGTAGTCGAGCTCGTTGTTGATGTGGTTCCTTCGTAATCAGCTGTGTCGTCTTTGGATATGATTGCAAGATTCATATAGGAGTTATCATCACTTGTAACAAGCGTTAAGTTAAATGCGTAATCACCCGATATTTTGAGTTTCGACGTATCTGTGAAATCATCCGTAATAGACCCAAGAAATGTAATTGCATCCGTATAGGTCATATCTGGGTACAAAACAAGTATGTATGGTGCATAGAGAGAGAAACACGTGCTAAGATATTCAGCCAAAGTATCTTCATCAACTCCGGAAAGAGATCTAAACAAGATTTGAACTTGCATGGCCCGAATATTGCTGTCTGATTTATTTTCCGTTCCCTGAACAACAATTTCTTGGTTACCTTCAACACCAT
>JBPOHB010000161.1:0-4903 GCA_052036055.1 Bacillota bacterium
TGGCAAGGTGACACTCTACCACTGAGTTAATCCCGCACGCACGATGTATTATATCGGCAGCCAGATATCTTGTCAACCACTAACCAGAGAAAAGGCTCAATCATTTTACTTCGATTTTCTATCTAGCCAACACACGCAATTACCCTCGGCAGGGAATATATCTCCACTTCCAACTTGACACAAGATCCCATTCTTGTATCAAATTTTCTTTCGTGATAGAATCAATAAAAGTAAAGATTTGAAAGGATATGAGAATGAGTAACACCCAAATCGTCCCAAGCAATTGTGCTATATCCCCCTATTACACGCCTTCGAATCACGCGAGCATCTACTCGCTGTTCCTCTATTTGCTGATCATGATTCCCATTAGCAGCTCGCTTTCCATCCTGTACTTAAGTTTGAACAGGATGTCAACGGACGCAAGAATGAATATCGCGATTCTTGCCCTTCTTGCAGGCAGCATTTTTGGTCTCTCCTGCTTACTGATTCGTATTTTGAAACTGCATTCCCCTCAGATGATGCTGATCACAGGCATCGTCTTCTTTTTCATTTTCACATACATCAAGTGGCTGTTATACGTCAGCTTCATAACCGCCTGGTAGTAAGAGAGAAGTCAATTATTCAGATTTTGGTTTGTCTGCCTATTTTACGTATTTCATGTTCTATCTGCGCTCTCCCATCGACTTCCTCTCGATGATTCTCGGAATCAACAAAGAAGGTACGTGGACATTTGGCTCAGATGCAAGCACAGCTTCGCCGGTAAACGGAATTCTTCTCACACTCTTCTGGCTTATTGAGCTTGGCTATGACGCGCTGTTCTTTATCTATCTGCCTCGGCAGCAGACCCTTGAGCCCTTTATCGAATCGGAAAATGCGTGGGCCATCCACGAGAAGAAGAAGCCCATCATTTTGCAGCATTTTTCAATTGTAGGTCAGAAGCTTGCCATTGAGCAGGACCCCTCTATTCTACTTGAGAAGAATGTGCAATTCGCACAGACGGGCCCCATGTTTGTTCGCTTGGAATTCTATCATTCCAAAGATTATTCGGAATGCTACATTAGTCTGCGAGAATACAAGAAAAATCAGAAAGGGCAATATGTCGGAACCGCAAACAAACTTCAATTCCTCCGTGTTCCTTCTGATCTCATCGCAAATCTATACGCCAAAGCACAGAACGTCTGAAGTCTCTTCTATAACGCATATAACGCTAAAACGGTCGAGGTATGTATCACCTCGACCGTTTTCTGTCTCTTAACTCGTTTTTTGTCCGTTCACAACTGCGATGCCAGAATAACGCGTGGGTCATTTAGAAATTGTGTGAACGTGTTGATCATCTCATGGCCGTGTGTCTCGCTGATTCTGTATGGTGTCCAAAATTGTTCCCGTGAGAAATTTGCCCACGTAAGAAAGAACGCAATTTCCCTCCCAAGCGGATCCCCGCAAATTGTGTCACAGCATTCGGAGAACCAATCCGGGCGCGGGTTATCTGTCGGACTCAATCCTTCATACTCTTTCTTATCTTCTGCCGTATCTAGCATGCGCACTCCGCACTCTGTCACGGCAGCAACTTTTCGATGATCTCTGGCGATGGCACAGACGATTCTGCATGTTTCGCGGAGGATATCCATACAGCAATCCGTCTTTGTTGGGCGGTCATGATACATGTCGAATCCGATTACGTCAATTGTATCATCGCCAGGGTATCTTTCCAGATAGTCAGCCTCATCGCGAAAGGGTCCGTTAGGGGAATACGCATACAGGAAATGGTGGATGCCTTTTTCTTTTTGCAAATAATGTACGGTGAAGCGAAACAACTCCTTGTATGATGCAGGCGTGCAGTGTTCTGCACCCCACCAGAACCAACTGCCGCTATTCTCATGAAATGGCCGAAAGAGAATCGGAATAAACACACCATTATCATCAGTAATTGCCTGAGCATATTTAGCGATCAGATCGAGATAGCGTAGATATTTCGCATGCAATTGACCGCCTGGCATAATATCTGACACAAGATTATCTTTCATAACATTGGGCGAATACCCGTGAAACGCATCGTCACAAACGGCAAAATTGGGCGCGTGCATGGAGAGCGTTACCACCCCGTGCTCGCGCGATACTTGTTTGGTAACCTGAATCATTTGCGATAGCGTTCCTTCATATCCGGTAAATGACAACGTATCTATTCCCACAACCGCCGGGTGAGAACCACATATCATCTTGATATCCGACTCAGATCCATCTGTGCTTGTAATTGATATGCCAATATGCGCAGCATTTTGCTGCCCGAAAAGAAAGCCTTCGCGCGTCTTCATTTCATGCAGAAAACGAAGAAGCTCGCGCGTCTCCTTTGTTGCCTCAAGATCGACAGGGAAAACGGATTGTATCACATACGAGCAAGAGGCTTCTTGTCCAAGAGGCTTTTTCGTGACTGGGAACGTAGTTCTCTCGACGCCTTCTGCTGCTCTTCTTTCATAGTCATTCATGATAGATCGCCTCCTCTATATCTCGCGTCAAAACAGATATTTGTGGGCTTCTACCTTTTTCGCTTTCCGTCCGCAAAATCGCGAAACGGGTCTTCTATATCGCGGATCTCGCCGCCAAGCCGCTTAATGGCCGACAGGGTCTCATAGAAGAACTGACGATCTATTGTCTTAACATTTCGTTATAGGTATCTCTTCAGAAGAGGAATCGCTCTTGCATCTCCGTAATCACCCAGACAAACCGAAGCAATAACTTTATGACTCATTTTGCGGAAAACCGTCTTCAGACACATATAGATCTCATCTGACGGGTAGCTTTTCCCAAGCTCTGTCAAGTATATCAACATATATTCGTAAGGGCCTGCATAATCCGCAAGGAGAGGATCGTTTAATCGGGCAACTAACGCAGGAATCACGTTTTCACCGTATGCGAGTACGAAATCCTTAACGCCATCAGCGAGAAGATCATCCGTATAGGTAAGCGCGCAGAATTTATCCAAAATCTTCTGCGCTGCCGCGGCGACTTGCCAACTGCCAAGGACTCTCATTGCCGCAAGATCTGCAAGAATATTTTCGCGCCACGCACTCACACATGCATCCGATGCACCTTCTTCAAGCGACCAATCCTTCGAAACAGCCATCTTCAGCAGCGCCGCTGTAGATTCGTCCCCAAACGCACCGACTCTCAGCATCAGATGATCCGGCATATCCCCATCAACCTTCCGCGCCGCTATCTCGAAAACTTCCATCACATCTTCAAACGCAACAAGGGAATCAATAAATGCTTCTGGCGTGTCGGCGGATAGTCCGACAAGCCCTTGCTGGAACCATGACTGCATACTGTTAAGGACAGAATATCGAAGTTGATCCTGAAATTCGGGAGATGAGAATTCCTTCTCGTCAGTCACGTCATTTAACATCAGCTCATATACCGCAGACAAAGCTTTGTTATATTCATCGAAAAGATACTCTGCCTGTTTTCTGACTAATTCTTCCATTTGATTCTCCTTACTCATTCTCCACAAAAAGCAAAACCAGCAGACGTCACGCCGCTCTTTCGCACGCAAATGTTATGTGAAATAAAAAAACCCGAAGCCATAACTGACTTCGGGTCCTTGCACTTGGAGGCGCCACCCAGAATTGAACTGGGGATAAAGGTTTTGCAGACCTCTGCCTTACCGCTTGGCTATGGCGCCGAAGCTTTGATCGACGCTCAAAATAATACCATCAAACTCGCCGCTACGTCAACTACCATTTTTGTTCGGGTTATCTTCTTTGTATTTAGTCGTCACGATTTTCAGGATCGGCACTTGGGTTCAAGGTCTCGCGATTGGAAGCATCTTCAGACACAACTTCTTCGAGAGGTACGATTGGGCACCGCGAATCCAGAAGATCGATGTTTTTCCCCGTAAATTGACGGAATTTCACCTTGCCTCGATCGAGGGCCTCTTGAATGCGCTTAATCTCACTTGGTCTTTTGACCTTTTGTGTTGTCGTCTTGATGAGCTCCTGAAAGCTGTAGACATAATTCCTTATACTCTTAAAGCCCGGCATCTGTAAATTGATTTCCTTGACGACCTGATCGAGTCTTGTGACAAGCTCCTCTTTGGAGATCCCTTCACGCGATAGGATCTGGGGGTCAAGAACGAATTTTGCACTGATTGTAACGTCTCCGTCTTGTTCACTGTCCCCGAAAACCATAGATTCCTTGATGAAGGGATAACGCATAATAAGCTGTTCAATCTCTTCTGGAAAGACTTTCTTACCACTTTTCAGTACAATCATCGATTTCAGTCGGCCCGTTATCTTAATGCAGCCGCTCTTGGGATCAATCACGCCAACATCACCGGTATGAAACCATCCGTCTTTGTCAAAAACAGCCGCCGTTGCCTCTGGGTCCTGATAGTAGCCCTGCATGATGACGGGACCCTTTGCAAGGATCTCTCCTTCTTGTCCGTCGACATCCGTATCAATGGCAATCGATATATTCCCAAGCGGCAAGCCCACCGTTCCTGGAACAAATACCTTGTAATTGCATCCGGCGATGACCGGAGAAGTCTCCGTGAGTCCGTATCCTTGCAGAATATGCACGCCGATATCGTCAAAGAAGGTGATAATTTCAGGATCAATAGGTGCCGCCCCGCAGATACCGATCTTGAACTCTCCGCCGAAGGCCTTATGAATTTTCTTGAAAACAACGCGGCGCAAATCTATCTTCACTCGCCGAAGTGCCCGCGTTATTTTGATCATAACTCGTATGGTCTTCATTTTTTTCTGCTTGTTAATTGAGTCAATAACCTTCTTGTAGAAGCTTTCGAAAAGTGTGGGAACACCTATCATCATATTGATCTTATATTCTTCCATGTTCTGCTGGATATATCGAAGTCCATCGCATACACAAATGCAGCCGCCCATATAGAGAG
>JBPOHB010000124.1:0-30043 GCA_052036055.1 Bacillota bacterium
GAATAGAATCGTGGATAATCCAAGGCGCGCGCACGCTCGTGCCGCTTCACACCCAGCATGTCCGGCACCAATAATGGCGGCGTCATAGTGGTCGGCTAAATATGCGTAAGGTCGATGTAGGGCCTGAGAAAGAGTTGTCATATTTTTTATCCATCCTGTCTGGCGTCACGTCATTTTCCGATACAGAAGCGGGAAAATATTGTCTCTACCAGTTCTTCACTTACTGTTTCTCCCGTTATTTCCCCAAGCGCCTCACAAGCACTGCGGAGCAATGAACACGCGATATCCGCTGATTCGCCTCGATTTAGTAGTTCAATTGTCTCCGAAAGAATGGAAGAAGCAAGCATGATTCGATCAAAATGTCTCGCGTTTGTGATCAAGATCTGTGAGGATTTGCCTTGCCCCTTTTCTTCATAGAAGCGAATAATCTGTCCGGCAATCGCATCTATGCCCTTGCCGGTAACACTTGAAAAAGACTCTACAAAGCGAATTTGAGATAGACTGCCACTCTCTTGTAGTCGCTGCTGAAGTAACAAACCATATCGGTCAGACTCTGCATCATCTACCAAGTCAGACTTACTGAGCAAAATCCCCGTTTCCGTATTCTGACAATACATACTCATTTCAGAAAACAAATCCCTTTCCTCGTCTGGGGTATCCGTATCTGGGGAAAAGAGCCATAAGATCAAATCCGCTTCTTGCATGGCCTGATAGGCTCGGGAGACGCCCATCAATTCAATCTCATCCTTTGTCTCGCGTATCCCCGCTGTATCAATAATGCGAATCGGAAGTCCTGAAATAACCGTAAATACTTCAAGGGTATCCCGCGTCGTTCCTGCCGTTGCCGTCACAATGGCCCGATCATATCCAGCAAGAGAGTTCAGTAGCGACGATTTTCCGCTATTTGGCACACCGCATAACACCACTGTCATTCGCTCGCGCAAGAGTTTTCCCTGATTATACGTCACAGAGAGGTCGCGAAGTGCCTCAAGTTGAACAAGCAGTTCCGAAGAAACATGGGCGGTGTTTTCTGGAGTATCCTCATGTTCGGGAAATTCAACAATCATCTCAAGAGATGCGAAGCAACGATATATATGAGAAGAGATAGCAGAAATACGGCTTCGCAAGGCACCATTCAGCTGGCTTTCAGCTGCTTCAAGTGCAAGTTTTGAATCGGCTGAGATGACATCCATAACCGCCTCGGCCTGCGATAGATCAAGTTTCCCCGAAAGAAATGCCTGACGCGTAAATTCGCCCGGCTCAGCCGGACGAGCGCCGTTTTCGTATAAGACGCGAAGAATCTCCTGCCGTGCAGCTGCGCCGCCGTGGCAAGAGATTTCAATTGTATCTTCTCCGGTATATGAGTGAGGGGCAAGAAATACCGTGCAAATAACATCATCGATGTGGGCAGACGTTTTGGGGTCGTATATGTGACCGAAGGCAGCGGTATATGCCGACATTTCAGAGACAGATGTAGCATTTCCAGCACTTCGAAGTAAAGTAAACACACGGTCAACGACAGCTGCCGCTCCACCCCCCGCCAAACGAATGACCGCAATTCCGCTCATTCCAGGCGGCGTCGCACATGCGCAATACGGACGATCCAAAGACACAATCCTTACTCCTCTTCCGATGCTGATATGCTTGTCTTCACTGGAGATACGATTACTTTCCGATCTGGTTCTTCGCCTTCACTATGTGTCGTAACGTCCGTGAAGGTCTGAAGAGAAGAATGTACGATCCTTCTTTCCGATGGATTCATAGGCTCCATAACGACCGGTCGCCCCGTACGAGAGGCGCGAATCGCAGCTTTCTGTGCCATGCTGATGAGCAAAGCCTCTCTGCGCTTCTTGTATCCGCCAATATCAAGATGAACACGAACATGTTCTTCGCTCGCCTTATTTGCGACAAGAGACGTCAGAAATGAAATCGCGTCTAGCGTCTCGCCGTGTCGCCCGATTGCTGCACCACAATCTTGTCCGGTAACACGAATAAAGATTGTATCGCCTTCGCGATACGAATCGAGTTTGCCGTGAATGCCAATACCAGAGAGAATCTCGGCGACAAATGACACCGCTTGATCCTCAGCTTCGCCGATGGCATCTCCTTCGAAAGACTCATCATCACCATAGTATACTGTATCTTCATTCTCGGAGGCATTCTCATCAATCGTGGCTGTAACCTTTACCGTGGCTGATTTCTTCCCAATTCCCAGGAACCCACCTACGCCACCTTCTTCAAGCACTTCAATCAGAGCATCATCTTCAGAAATACCAAGTTCCTCCATAGCGAGCGCGATAGCTTCTTCAACCGATTTTGCTGACTTTGTTACTGACTTCTCCATGACTTGCCTCCTGTATATCTGTTATCGCCTTCAGGCGTAATACGAAAAAACTACTTCTTAGCCTTATTCTGTCTTCTCTTCTCAGATTGCTCGTCAAGTATTTCTTCCTCAGGGACCGCGCTCTTTGTAAAAGCCATCTCCTTTTTGATCTCCATTTCGGCTTTCTTCTCCGCAAAAGGCTTATTAAAGAGGAAATACACGATATACTGCTGCAAAATACCCATTAGGTTTCCGGCAATCCAGTAAAAACCCATGGCCGCCGGAAGTGTGAACGTCGTGATAAGCATAAATGCAGGCATCATCCAGTTCATCATCTTCATGGTCGTTTCCATCGAATTCTCAGGTGTTTGTCCCGCACGAGCTGGATTCTTCTTTGCACGTTCCTTGGCAAGCTTCTCCTCTTTGTGATTCGGACGAAGATGCGTCGTAATCTGCATCTGAATGACCGTTGTCAGCACAACAAGAAGGGGGATGATCAGAAGGGGAAGATACGTTCCCAAATCGGTAAATATCTTTGTTGGGTTCCATGCCGGTGTCTTCGAAAGATCCAGCCCAAAGAAATTCATATCAATGACTTGGCCCATCTTGATATAGCCGTCACTGATTGCTTGCTGAAGTGCCTGAGAATTCTCGTGAAATGCACGCAGAATCGGAATATTGTTTTTAGAAATATTCTTAAGCTCGGAACTCGAAATCAGATCCAGACCCTTAAGGATCGTGCCGATACTCTTGAGGTCACTTGATTTAACCTGCGTAAGATAATAAAGAGGCGCACGAACGACCGCATAAATAGGCCAGATAAAGAAAATCTGGACGAAGGGCAAAATGCATCCGCTAAATGACATTGCGTGGTTTTCCGAATATAGCTTTGTTAATTCTTCTTGTTGTTTCTTCTTATCATCCGGATATCTTCTCTTGATCTCAGCTTGTTGCGAGGACAGTGCCTGCTGCTTGATCATGGATCGCTGTGAACGAACATTCAGAGGAATCAATAATCCGCGAACGATAATCGTTAAGGCGACAATTGCTAAACCGTAATTGCCAAAAAACAAGTACAGTAATCGAGTAATCTCGCCGAACAAATCCGACAGCAATGTGATTGGATTTAGCGAAAACAGTAAAAGAGTATTAAGCTCCATTGAATGCTCCTTCGTTTAGCCAAAACGGCCGAAAAACAATTACAAATTAGTATACCATAAACGGGGTATTTACTTAACCGGATCGTATCCGCCTTTGCAAAGAGGGTTGCACCGCAAAATGCGAAAAACCGCCTTGGCTGTGCCTTTGATTGGACCATATTTCGTGATTGCTTCAATAGCATATTGAGAGCAGGTCGGCATAAATCGGCACATCGGTGGAAGTCCCGGTGAAATGTACTTCTGATACCCTCGGATCATTCGAATCAAAAAACGTGAAATCATTGTCATCACCTGTTGTCGGGCAAGATTCCAGAGCGCCCTAGTAAACTCTTCATTTCCTTTTGCAAAAAAGCGAACTCGCAAGGAGTCTGCGTTTCTTTCATCATAAAAATCAGATCGTACCCCGTAATCAGTTCTGGCTCGAGGAGACGATAACACTCTCTCATAAGACGCTTCATATGATTACGTCGAACCGCACCCTTAATCTTACGGCTGCTTGTAACACCCATGCGATTGATGTTCATTGGAATTCGAACTCTCCCTCGCGAGATCCGCTCCGACCTATGGAAAGCGTACAAAACCAAACAACGACCCGATACAAATGCGCCGCGCTTATACACGCGCGCGAATTCATAATTAAAACGAAGTGGCTCCGTAATCTTCAAAAGTCTTCACTACTCCCTTATGCGATTGACAAAAGTAAAGTATGCCGACAAACCAAAGGGCACACCGTAAGAAAAAAGAAGGACCAGAAAGGTCCTTACGCTGTTAAGCTCTTTCTTCCCTTAAGTCTTCTTCTTTTAAGTACATCTCTTCCGGAAGCCGTGCTCATTCTTTTTCTAAAACCGTGCTCCTTAGATCTTTGACGCTTTTTAGGCTGATATGTCATCTTCATGCAGTTATTTCCTCCCATGCTGCTGATTATTTACCGCGTATAATTCGCTATATATAGCGAGACGAATAGCGATAGAATTATACCTGTGAAAGGGCATTTTTGTCAATAGCCGCCATCGCATGTTTCTGCCTTCTCAACAAAAAAGCCTCTGTCTCGAAGGTGGATCGACTCGCGAAATGCCTGATCTCTTTGGGCGGCATCTTGAAATACCCCGAAAACTGTACTTCCCGAGCCACTCAACCTAGCAAGAATAGCACCCTTCTCGATAAGAAATCTCCTCGTCTTTGCTAGAACGGGGAAACGACTCTCCCCAACTGTTTCGAACTGATTCGATAAAAATGGCGCTGCCTGCTTGATTCTCTCAACGGGACTATCCGGAGAATCGGAAAACATCAGGTTGTGTAGAGCTTCCTCTTCTCCTGACAAAGGTCTTGCCAACGCATTCATGCTATCTATTTGTGAAAATGCCCACGTTGTAGAGATGCTGCAATTAGGTCGGATGAGAAGCAAAGGCAAGCCTGAAAGCGATGATACTGGCGTCATGATCTCACCAATGCCTTCGCATAATTGTGTATGTCCGAGAAGACAAAACGGAACATCCGCACCGACTTTCGAAGCGATGGATATCATTTTTGTTTTCGGAATAGCATTTTTGTAAAACAGATTAAGCAGGTGAAGGACGGCCGCCGCGTCTGCACTTCCACCGCCAAGCCCGGCTTGTGAAGGAATGTGTTTTCCTATTTCTATCTCAATTGACACGTCTGATAATTGTAGTTCCTCCATGAAAAGGCGCGCCGCGCGATAGGCTGTATTCTTCTCGCCTCTTGGCAACGTTTTCGTGCTTGATCGTATCAATACGCCGACATCCAAGTTGTTTGCCTGCGCTGGTTCTGAACACTTCACATACAAATCATCCCCAAGAGAGATTGATTGCATAAGCGTGGAAAGAAGATGATACCCGTCGTTTCTTTTTCCGCGAACTGTAAGGAACAAATTGATTTTGGCATGTGCCTTGACTCTCATTTCTTGGGTTTTCATATTCTCACTATTTCCTCATATTCTTTTCGAGTAAAAAGAGCCACTCATATTCACAAGCCGCTCTTCATAATTACTATCCTTGTTCAGTGGCGAATGGGTCAGCCAACGCTCGCAGCAACACTGCTAACGGTAGCAACTTCAACTACCTTCGTAAGTATATCAACATAACTATATGAAATGATCTCCTGACAATAATCCGAGTCTCTCCTCACACAACGAACAGTAAAAACATTCGGGTAACAATGATCGAGGATTCCTTCGTGTACAATCGTGCGTTTTCTTCCGCCGTTGGAAGTCAGGCGAATCTTCCGACCAATAAAATTCTCAAGATCTCGTTTGCATTCATCCAGATCCGTTTTAACTATCACTGTTTCGCACCTCCATGCCTTAACGTATGATCCAATAGCTTCAAGTCATAAGCGGATACACATCATATATGTCAGAAACACAGAACACACGCAACATTCGTCAAAACACCAAATACCTTGCTCTTGCCTGTCACTCGCGCATGTCCTATACTATAAATCTATTGTTGTTTGCATCGCACCTACTGTTACAGAATTATAACAATTGTTTGATCACTTGTCAACGCAAAACACAACGTATTGTGGTCAGAATCTACAAAAAACGCCAAATATTGTGTTTCTTTCTGTTGAAAAGCACATAATGTGCAAAAATGAAGTTACAGTTTGATTCGTAAATATGTTGCTTTCGAAAAGGAGAAAGAAAAATGCTAAGTGATATCGAAATTGCAAGAAACGCTGAAATACTGCCAATTAAAGAAATCGCCGAAAAACTGTCCCTTTCTGAGGAACAACTTGAATACTATGGGAAATACAAAGCAAAACTGCCCCTTTCCATCATTCGCGAACGGGAGAATGTGAAGGACGGTCATCTGATACTCGTAACAGCGATGAATCCGACCCCAGCTGGTGAAGGAAAGACGACGATGAGTATCGGACTCGGACAGGCCCTGACAAGCCTTGGCAAGAAGACAGTACTTGCACTTCGCGAACCATCCCTCGGTCCCGTTTTCGGCGTCAAGGGCGGTGCGGCAGGCGGCGGCTATTCTCAGGTTCTTCCCATGGAAGATATAAATTTACATTTTACCGGAGATTTGCACGCGATAACATCGGCGAACAATCTCCTTTCTGCCATGCTCGACAACCATCTTTTCCAAGGAAACGCCCTCCGAATCGACAAGGATCGTGTTCTGTGGAAGCGTTGCCTAGATATGAACGACCGCGCGCTGCGACAAAATACGATTGCCCTTGGCGGGGGCAGCTGCGGTGTTGAGAGGAAAGAATTCTTCTCGATCACTGCTGCTTCTGAAATTATGGCAATATTATGTTTGTCAACGGACATGGACAACCTTCGCATTCGACTTGCACGAATCGTCGTTGCCTATGATTTGGACGGCGGACTGATTACCGCTGGTATGCTACACGCCGAAGGTGCTATGGCCGTCCTACTTAAGGATGCCCTTTGTCCAAATCTTGTCCAGACGATTGAGCACACGCCCGTTCTCATTCACGGGGGGCCCTTCGCGAACATCTCGCATGGCTGCAACAGTATCATTGCCACAAAAATGGCTCTTAAGCTTGGTGATTACGTGATTACGGAGGGTGGATTCGGTGCGGATCTCGGCGCAGAGAAGTTTCTTGACATCAAATGCCGGACGGCCGGTATCTGGCCCGATGCCGTTGTCATCGTTGCAACCGTTCGTTCGCTAAAATACAACGCTGGTATTCCAAAGGCTGAGCTTAACGCCCCCAATCCTGACGCCGTGCGAAGGGGTTTTGCCAATTTAGGCAAGCACATAGAAAATATGTTAGCATTTGGTATTCCCTGTGTGGTCGGCGGTAACCGATTCCATACAGATACACAGGAAGAACTCGACATCATCCGCGATTTGTGTGCCGAAAAGGGCGTCCGATTCGCGCCAGCAGAAATTTTCGCAAAAGGTGGCGAAGGCGGGATTGAAATGGCCAAGGTAGTCCTCCAGGCTATGGAAGAGAATCAATCTGCAAAATCTCCAAAATATACGTATGAGCTTTCCGATGCGCCTGAAGAGAAAATACGCTTGATTGCCACGAAAATTTACGGCGCAGCGGACATTCACATTCTTCCCGAGGCGGCTGAGAAACTACGATCCTTCGAGAAGCTCGGTTTCGGCGGATTGCCTATTTGCATTGCCAAAACACAGTATTCCCTGTCAGATGATCAAAAAGCACTTGGCAGACCCTCGGGGTTCACACTGACCATTCGCGATGTATGGCTGTCTGCGGGCGCAGGTTATCTTGTTGTTTTGACTGGCACGATCGTCACAATGCCCGGACTGCCGCCCAAGCCAGCTGCAGAAAGTATCACAATGAATGCCGATGGTGTAATTGAAGGGCTGTTCTAGTACACGTCTTTCGGAAAGGAATATAATTTCTCATGAAAAATCCTGTGACATTTTCCATTCATTCGGCCCGATCTGTGCAGCGGAAGCGGCAAATTCGCAACATTATACTTCTCGTTGCTTTACTCGTCTTGTTTCTAGGCGGTTTCTTGATTCTTCGCATTTCCGTTATGAAAAAGGAGATCAGTGAGAAGTTTCCTTCCGAATCAGGGACTACGTCACAGGCGGCAGGTGATACACTCGCAGCATCAAGCGAGACAATTCCAACCGATTCAAGTGTGCCCACTACAATTGCATCCACGGAAACAAGCACGACTGACACGAGTTCCACCGATGCGACGGATTCCACTGCCACATCTGATCCGACTGCTACCGAGCCGATAAGTACTGATCCGGTCGCTTTCCCAGCCGAAGAAAACGTGTATATCCCTGATTCAGAGGCATTGCAGACAATTACACATCAGGTCCGCGAGTCCGCATATGACGATTTGCAGGATGCTGTGGCTAACCTAATCGCAAGTCACCCAGAAGCAAGGATCGGTTTCTCGTATGTCAATTTAATAAATAGCGAAGCATTTGGAATAAATGATTGTGCCCCGTTCGTCGTCGGAGGCGCGGTCAATTTGCCAATCAATCTGATCTTATACAATCATGTTTATGCGCAGACGATCACTCTTGATCAGTATTTTGCAGTCGAAGAGACAGATATTCTTTCTGGATCCGGAACCCTAAGTACTGCTTCAATCGGCACAAATCACTATCTCCGGGAATTAAGCAACCTTTCTCTGGTTTCAAATGATAATACAGCAAATTCGATGATTCTTCGCAGCCTTGGTGGAATTGATACGGTATACGACGAACTTCGGTCAATCAGTAGTGTCGTTGATTATCGTGTTTCCGTGACATATACAGATTATGCCAGCCTGCAGTGGTCGGGGATGAATCGGATGAGCACAGAAGATCTTGCCGAATATGCCGAATCGTTCTATTCGGATTATATGATGTACCCAAATGTTTATCAGTCTATGTTTAATGATCTTTCGCACACGGACAGGACCATCGGTGTCGGAAGTGGGCTTCCTTCTGATGTTCTTGTCTGCCATAAGTCAGGTGCCAACACCAAGTATGGCTCAAATTCGGATGTTGCCATCATTTTCTGCGAGGAGCCCTTCATTGTTAGCGTGAGTGTTGAATGCGCAGATGATGCCGCCGGCAAAGCGATCGAGCAACAGCTCGGGACGCTGGTCTATGATTATATACACAGTTGTTACGCGTCGTAATTTAACTGTGCACGGCAACCATTTGTATGGTACAATTATTTCACATTTTTCTCATACGTCCCATCCGGTCTGCAGTTGGCAGTGGGTCCTGTGCGATGTAACCCGTGAACCCTGTCAGGTCCGGAAGGAAGCAGCAGTAAGCGGTCCCTTATATGCGCCGCAGGGGTGCCTGCTCCAACTGTAGTCCGGATGGGATGTTTTTCTTTTCGTGATCCAGCGATCGCATTCGCATTCATATGGGAGGAGTCTGGAGAATATGGGACACGTTGCATTATATCGGCAGTTTCGGCCTGCAACTTTTGATGATGTTGTCGCCCAGAAGCACGCAGTCGCCGCATTACAACAATCCGTCATTTCCGGGCATTTTGCTCATGCTTATCTCTTCTGTGGTACACGCGGAACCGGTAAGACATCCATCGCTAAGATTTTTTCTCGGGCTATGAATTGTCTGAATCCGCAGAATGGGAATCCCTGCAATCAATGTGAGATTTGCCGTGGGATACTTCACAATACGCTCCTTGATGTAATCGAAATGGATGCTGCTTCCAATAACAGTGTCGATAATATCCGTCGCATCTGTGACGAAGTCATGTTCCTTCCCTCCCTCGCCAAATACAAAGTATATATAATTGACGAAGTCCATATGCTCTCTTCGGGTGCATTTAACGCTTTGCTCAAAACACTAGAAGAACCTCCTGCGCATGCGGTATTTTTGCTAGCAACGACAGAACCACACAGAATTCCTGCGACAATTATCTCCCGATGCCAACGATATGACTTTAGAAGGATTCCTTTGGAAGATATGGTTGATCGCTTGCGATCTATTTCTGACACGCAGGAAATACGTATAGATGACGAGGCACTATTTACCATCGCAAGTCTTTCTGACGGCGCGTTGCGCGATGCAATTTCGCTGCTCGATCAGGTAAGTTCCGATGTTCATGATCACATAACGCGTGACGATATTCTCAAGATCACGGGGGTGGTTGATGATGCCTTTCTTTTCTCGATGGCGGAGGCACTTCTTTATTCCAAATCAAGCGAATTGATACGACTATCCGAACAACTTGTCATGGATGGCAGGGACATTATTCATTTCACTTTGGATCTTGCTCATTACTTTCGTGATCTGATGGTGATTCGCGTTTCTGACGAACCTTCTATTCTTGTAAGTGCGACGAGCGAAAGTATGCGCGGTATGAGGAGTCTTTCGGCGCAAGTATCTGAGGATGTCCTGATCGATGTAATAACCATGCTGTCCGAACTTGTTTCGCAGCTGAAATGGTCGCCCGACATACGAACATCCTTTGAAATTGCATTACTGAGCTATACCATTCCGAATGGCCCATCCAGGCAGAGCGGTAATCTGGCATCGTCTCACCAATCTATACCTGCAAGTCCTCCCGTTTCGCATAAGATCAACGAGAAAATCACCCCTTCCTCTCCAGTAGCCGTTGTTCCAACCGCTGCGCTCCCAACTCCTGAGCCTTGCGAAGCTGTTCCTGCTGTAGCTGAGCCTGACGTTTCTTCACCAGCAGAGGATTTGGCACCTGCTGTTGCTGTGCCTACCGTAGCCGAACCTGCCGTTACCGCACCTGTTATTGCTGAGTCGCCTATCGTTGTCACACCTACCGTTGTGACTTCCGTCGTAAAATCATTTGACGACCCAGATGATCTAGATGCGCCGCCCCCGCCTGAACCACCAGAAGATACGTTTGGATATGATCAAGTGCCTATTTTCTCTCAGAAAGATATGGAAGAAAGAAAGGAAATGCCGTCTGCGTCTTCTCTTGCTCCCGATACATCTGCATCAGGACTAAGCAACGGGGTGCCTGAACTTAATAAAACGACAACGAATATCTCCCGTGTAGCCACAGCTCATTCGACAGCAAAAGCAGGAAAATCCGCAAAAAATACCGGGGCAAAAGATTCCTATATGCCGCCGCCTCTCCTTTCTTTATTTTCTCCAAATGCGGCGAAAGTTGTCGATCCCCCGAATCCGTATCAGTCACGTGGAATCAGGCCTGCTCCTCCGATGAATATCCCTTCCGAAACCGACAAATCGGAACAGCCTTCCGAATTACTAGGAGCTACATCGGAGCTTTCTTCTCCACCGTTCGTTACAACGGCACCAACGTCAACCTTGCCTGTCATAGAGCTATGGCAAATCGTCTTGCACCACTGGCAGGACACACTATTTTCCGACTATCTTCAGTTCAAGAATGCTGTTGTCCGGAAGGATGGAAATGTTTTCACCATTATCCTGCCAAACAACACAAAAGATTACATAGATAAATTGACTGCGCGCGGCGACTACAAAAAAATGATTGCCGATATCAAGTCGACTGTGGTCGGTGTTGATGCGATTGAAATCACTACCGTTTCTCAGTCTGATTCCCTTACGTCTCACTCAACTAGCCCGAGCTCCGAAGACCTTGTGAGCGCAAAGCCTGAGTGGGTTTCGCAGATTCTTTCACTTGCTTCTGATCCCGATATTGAGATCACAACAAAGGATTTCTAAAAAATGCTTGCAGTCGTTTATGTCTTCTTCTTGCCTTTTGTTACAGAAAAGTTCTATAATGAGCCTTTGTAAGTATATTCGACATTTTCAAGGAGGACTATTTATATGGCTAAAGGCTTTCACGGAATGCCCAACATGGGTGGCAACATGGGACAATTGCTCCAGCAAGCACAAAAGATGCAGCACGATGTGGAGAGAGTTCAAGAAGAAATCAAAAATTCGACAGTGGATGCGTCAAGCGGAGGCGGAGTCGTATCGCTGGTTCTTGGTGGAGACCATCAAATCAAGTCGATTACCATCGACCCGAAGGCAGTCGATTCTGAAGATATCGAGATGCTACAGGACTTGATTATTGCGGCATGCAATGAAGCACAGCGAAAGCTTGAAGAACTTTCCACCACGAAGATGAATCAGGTTACTGGCGGCGTTAAGATGCCGTTCTAAATTCACAGGAGTAAACAGAAATGGCAAGATATTCCCCTTCGGTATCAAGGCTCATTGCGGAGCTTGGAAAATTACCGGGAATCGGACATAAATCCGCACAGCGACTCGCCTTTCATATCTTGTCTCTCCCCGAGGAACAGGTTATTGGCCTGGCATCTGCACTTACCGAGGCGCGCAGTTCAACAAGACTATGTTCCATTTGTCAGAACTTCACGGATAAGGATCCATGCGATATTTGTGGCGACCCCCTGAGAGATCATACAACAGTATGCGTCGTCGAGAATCCGCGCGACGTATCTACGATTGAGCGTATGAGAGATTATCGGGGGCTCTACCACGTCTTGCACGGCGTATATTCTCCGATGCATAACGTTGGTCTTGATCAGATTAAACTAAAAGAGTTGATTACCCGCTTGCAGGGTGACAGTCAGGTGAAAGAAGTAATCGTTGCTACAAATCAGACTGCTGAAGGGGAAGCAACAGCCATGTATATCTCTCGACTCCTAAAGCCGTCCGGAATTCGCGTAACCAGAATCGCATCCGGACTTCCCATGGGTTCCGACATTGAATTCGCCGATGATATCACGCTCTCGAAGGCGATGCGCGCACGACATGATTTCTAAGTATATGTAAAATGAATAGACGCAAAAAGGGACCCCAAAAAGGGTCCCTTTTCATATTCAATTACGCAAATGGAAGAGCGAGCTAATCGGCTTCCTCGTCGTAAATTGTCTCCCCGATCTTCACCATTCCGAGTTGATCCCTTGCAAGTTCTTCCGTGTATTCGTCCGTTCCAACTTTGCTCTGAAGATCTTTGGCCTCTTCATTTTCCTCGCTCACAAGGGCGGCCTCTTCCGTAAGGTCTTCGCTCCGATTCGATATTCGATTAAATGTCGCCTGCTGCCTGATATACATTGTCGCCACGACAACAAATAGGATGACAAAGAAAAGCGTGATGACTACGCGCATAACAGAAGAGCTTCCATCTCTGCTCCCGTATTTGCGTTTCGTTCTACCACTTTTCGCTTTCATTCCTTCTCCTTATATTGAATCATTCATTATTTCTTGCCTCTATTTTATCGATATCCTGTCAAGCATTCAATCGTTTCCTATACGCAGACAAAGCAAAACAGGGCATATGAATGGCAATACAGTAAAGTGTAGTCAAACAGTAACCATACCGTAACCTTTTCATCCTGCAAGTCGTCTTTTGACGAGGCAATTCAATAGAAATACGAGAATGATCTCAACCTAATCGACTTCTTTCCCCGCGAGAATCTCGTACATCTCGGATGCACTTTCTTTGCGCACGGTCTCACGTATGTCAAGAACCCGAATACGCGTGAGTCCATTTCCAAAAGAAATCTCCAGCACATCCGACACTTTGACGTCCGCACTTGGTTTCGCCTTGCGGCCGTTGATGGTAACGCGTCCTGCGGCGCAGACCTCATTGGCAACCGTTCTTCTCTTAACGACTCTTGATACCTTTAAGTACTTATCTAATCGCATATTTATTGCTGCTCCCATCTTTTTGTCTCATTCCACAGTTCGTCCATCTCATCAAGCGACATCGACGAGAGATCCTTGGATTGATCTTGCGCCATCTTCTCAATCTGTGAAAAACGCGTGATAAATTTCTGGTTTGTTCGATTGAGTGCCACTTCTGGATTGACCCCCAAGAGTCGCGCATAATTGACCACTGAAAAAAGCAAATCGCCGATTTCGCCTTCTACCCTGTTATGCGCATCCGGATGCTCGTCTGCGCTTACTTTCGCATAGGGAGGCAATTGGTTTTCCGATAGCGCGCAAGATATTTCTTCAAGTTCTTCGGTAATTTTGTCTCGTGCACCCCTTGCATCCGGCCAGTCAAAATTTGCTTTTGCCGCACGTTTTTGTATCTTCTCTGCACGAAGTAAAGAAGGAAAGCCTTTGGGGACATCCATGAGTGTCTGCGAATGATTTGTGTGCCCCTTTTCCTTCTGTTTGTTTTTTTCCCAAACGGATAAGACGGCATCAGGCGTATCTGCCTGATCCGATCCGAAAACATGAGAATGTCGAAATATGAGTTTGCGGCAGAGCTGATCCGTAATGCTGTCAAAGGTGAATTCGTTATCCCGCTCTGCAAGGATCGCATGAAAAGCCACTTGCAAAAGCACATCGCCAAGCTCTTCAGTAAGCAGTGCAAGATTCTCCTTCTCAATCGCATCGACGGCTTCATATGCCTCTTCGATCATATTGGAGCGAAGTGTCAGATGTGTCTGAACTTTGTCCCACGGGCAACCGTCAGGCCCGATCAGCCGCCGAAGAATTGCAAGTAAATCCTCACATGAATAGGTCTCCGAATCATGTGCAAACAAATCGTTTTCCATCTTGTCTACCTCTTTTCTTAAAGTAATCGGATCTGAAAGCGGTCAAAACTGACCGTCTCCGTATACTGGTCAGCAAAAAACAGCGTCTGTCTAAATGCGGCGAATTCATGCGTGTTCTTTGATAGCCAAAGTGGAATGGGGACTTCCAGTGTGTGGCATAAATCAATCAAAGCACATTCAAGTTCCTTAACAAAGCTTAGTTCCGGCATGTCTTTCGTGACCGTTGCCTGACGAATAACGATATTTTGTTTAAACAGTTTTCCTTCAAGCTTCATTTTGTCTCCTATGTTTATTCGAAATTAGCTTGCTTATTTACACAATTTAGCCGTATTCTATTCACATTTCGTTTACTGTATATCTTCTCGTACGAAACATTTTGCTGTTATCATGAAGTTGTCTCCAAACAAGACAGTCCTTACTTCATAACACCCTCCTTGCAGATATCGGCGCCCCCCGCCGATATCTTTTTTTGCATTTGTATTGTACAGCAAATTGATTATGCTGCATATATTGCATCTCATATGCTATACTCAAATTTCAGATATACTTTTTGAAAGGCGCAGAGTTCATAAATGGGTATTCAGCAAAACGAACCCCTGCCGACCAGAGAGAAAGAACTTGAGACGCTGGAAAAACGATATCCGATCCGATATCGCACGCCACGTTTTGTTCCGATACAGTTTCAAATTAAGGGCAATGCACTTCGCATTCGATTCTTTGTCCGCTATTGCAAATCTATGCTGGAAAATTATCCTGGCACAACGACGTCCTATGCAGACATTGCCGAGGCGGGAATACGCACGAATTGGTCAAAGAAATATCCATTCCCGTGGCTTTCTGACGATGGATACGAGCGAGCGCACGCACGCGCTTCTTTTCGGGTACTGACAAACGAGCCTGACCCTTCAGATAAGGAGACCGAACCGGAACCGCCTTCTGTCCGCGTGACGTTCGAGTTTATTCGGGCAAATAACACGAAAATGGCAGAACAATACCCGAAACAGCGTTATGTCTACTTCTGTATGACCTCAAGTGAATTGTTCCCCGCACATGTAATCAGCCCGATTTGGAGATGGTTTTGGGGCTTCTTCCGGACATTCCAGCTTGAATCCATTCAACTGAACTGGTCGTGTCGCCACCCTGGCAAGGTCAAGCTTGCACGCGAAAATAGTCGTCACAATTTTCAGCAAGCTTGTGCCCACGAGGCAGGACACCTATTTGGTATCGGGGATGCATATGGTGCAAACTACCGATTCTACTACGAGGCGCCAGGAACAGCAAAGTATATTATGTGTCACAATCGCCGCGTTGATCCGGAAGAACTTGATATGGCTTTGCGCGCACATTTACATAATAAGATGTCATTTTTTCCGAGAAAGTTCAGCCCCAGAATATATCTCTTGGGATTTCGAAGAGCCTTCCGCCTGCAGTTTACTCGCCTTTCAAGAATTGATAAGGCTCACTCTGTTAGAAAATAGAAAACCTCGCCTTTGTTCAATTTGAATAATCTGTCATCTTTTATTTTATAAAATGCACAAAATATTGTGTCTTTATTGTGAACAGCATGGCCTTTTTGTCAAATTATCCCTCTCGTGTATCTGTCATGATATTGTATGCTTGATCGATTCGTTGTAAAATACGAGTAGATATTTCAGTGCTCATCGATCGATCAGATACATAACTGATGATGTGTGAGCAAATAGGAGGAATTTATGAAGAAGTGCCCCGATTGCGGCATGGTTATTGCGAACCAAGCTATTCGTTGTCCGAAATGCAAGTATGATTTTACTGATGGGCAGGGACAGGCTGGACAAGCCGCCGCTGCAGCTACAACAAAGGTCGCTGCTGCGATTATGCCTATGGCTCTCATTACAAAGGACAATGTGGATGAGATTTATGCCGAGCTCAAATCGAAGATCATCAAGCGGAAGACCGAATTCGATCATTTTATTGATTTCCTCGAGAATCGCACTTCTTGGATGACAGCTCCTGCTGATGTTGAGGGCGTTCTTGCTCACGAGAAGGGTCTATTGATTCATTCCGTTGGTGTTGCGAAGCAGCTTCTGCGCATTAAGGATACTTTGATGCCTCAGCTCGATGAAGAATCCGCAATTGTTATGGCACTTTTTCATGATGTCGGCAAAGTCGGTGTAGAAGGAAAGCCTCTTTTTATCGTCGAGGAGAAGGTGACCACCTCCGCTCTTGGGCTTGGCCTGGGTCGTAGCGTTACATCCTCATCATACATAATCAATCCTAAATTAGTCCCTATGAGTGTTGGTGTTCGCAGTCTCTTCTTGGTTTCTCAGTATATGTTGCTTTCTGATGACGAAGCACAGGCGATATGCTACCAAGGTGATCCGACAAATATCGATGGCAAGGAAATCCCTCACACCGTCGTACTGGGTGTCGCAAATAAGTATCAGACAAAGATCTACGAGAACGATGAAGTCGTACGTTCTTATAGCTTCACCACAATCGGCTAATTACGTTCTTATATTACCTGATTAACACTCGCGCCTGCGTTTTCGTAGCGCGAGTGTTTTTTTGTGTGATAAAGTCACGGAGTCCCGTGCGAAATCCGGATATTCTATACGTATGCATCTTGGCAATGGAGTCATCAACTGAACCGATTACGAAGCACTTTACTTCAGAAGCTTGCTGCGATCAAGAATCGTAATAACCCCTCTTTTCTGTGAGATTACGCCATCTGCTTCGTAATATTTGAGCAGTCGGCTGATCACTTCCCGCGAAGTGCCGAGATTGTGCGCTATGGCTTCATGTGTGAGATACAGGGTGTCACTGTCAGATAGTACGCTTTGCTCAACAAGAAAAGAGGCTATCCGCTGCCCGAGATTCTTTGATATCATCTGATCAAGCACCCACATGACATCTGCGAATCTTTTCGTGATGACAGCCATGGAGAATCGCGATACGGCGGCATTTCGAGAAGAAATGTCTTCCCATGTTGCAGAAGAAATCTGGTACAAAGAAGTTCGCACTTCCGTTTCTATTGCCATTTGTAAAGTGATGTTTGAAAGCGTGCAGGATGCCGTCAGTATACATAGATCTCTCGCTGACAAGCGATATAAGGTGATTTCACGGCCCTCTTCGCCAGTGAAATACGCGCGTAATCTCCCACTTATTACGAGAAGCACCCCTCCACATTCCTCTGAAGGTTGTTTGATTGTAACCCCTGCAGCATATTCCTTGTGTACGATTCTGTTCAGAAGCAATTCTTTATCTGTTGATGCAAGTTCCTCCCAGAAAGGAAAGATGTCCACAAGTGCAGTTTCGCGTATGTTTCTCTTATGTTCCTCCACAGAGCTTCACTCCTTCTGCCATCACGATCCATTGTCTCATCACAAGAAAGGCTAGGAAATAGGTATGCTTTTTAATCTATTTGGTAAAAATCCTTCATCGTCTATTCATCCCGATGTTGTCATGGGCAAAATCAATCGAAAAGACAAGTTCTTACTCATTGATGTTCGTTCTCCCGAAGAGTACGCGAGAGGACATATCGAGAAAAGTATCTCCATTCCTCTTCATATCCTTGCTAACAGGATACCAAGAATTGCGCCCAATAAGAACATTGAAATCGTCGTCTATTGTCAAAGCGGCGCCCGAGCAAAACAAGCGAAACGATTACTGGAACAACATGGTTATGCAAACGTCAATAGTCTCGGCGGTATCGGCGCGTGGCCGTACAAGATCATCAAGTAGTCCTTCATGCCATCGGCGCGTCCGACATGATTTTGCGGATACGATCAACGAGGATAACGGACGCGTCAATTTCTTCTTTTCGGACGGATACGCTTTCAACATTACATCCGATCGGGATATTCTTCTCTGCGGCAAAAGCCCATAGTTCTTCAAAATTTCTGACGGATAGGCCAACTGACTTTTCAAGCATATCAACCGAATGCAGCATATCATTTTCCATCCACTTGGGTATGCTGATACCAAGCCACTGCATAAATTGAAGCGTTTTTAGCGAACCGCAAGGCGTTATCGTAAATAGAATCGGTACCGGTAATCGCGCTTTCTCCTGACATGCATAATAATAATCAGAAAGGAAGTTCTTGGCAGAATCCAGATTATAGACCGCTTGCGATATAAAAAATGAGCAGCCCATTTCCATTTTGTTAAGCACACGCAAATGTTCATCTTGACGGAGCATATGTCTTTCAGGGATTGCCACGCCGCCAAGGTGAAAGTGCGGATTCCTGTGATGTGCCAGCCGATAAGCATCGGATAATCCCAGCATGACCGTCTGTGCAGACGAAGAAGCGCCGACAAAGACAGAATACCTGTCCTTGCCGGCGTCTTTTGTAATCCACGATGTGAGATTCTCAGCAGAATATTTCCCTACGCACCGATATACAATGCCAGGAATATCTAGTTTGGAAAAATGCGCTTCGTAATAATCGCTTGCATCCAGTGTCTTAATGAACGGGAATGGGCGATCTTCATGGTTGCGGTCACTCTCATCTTGAAGGTCATAGACGATGAGTGCGTCCACCGCAAGTTTCGAAATTCTGGCAAATTGCTGCGCCGCAATTTCACAAACACGGGAGGCTTCCAGGCCTGCTTTGGGGGGTGTTATTCCGTAAGTCAGTATGCCCGATTCACGCGATTCAATCCTATCTTGCAGCACAATCACCCTCCTGAACAAAAAGTTGTGCGATTATTCCTCGCTCCGGACTTCCTTCTTCAGACTCTTATAGACGGATTCTAATTCAGACGCTTGGATTGCTTTGCCATCAAATGTAATATAGATTCCTTCGCCAGGATGCGTTTCTTTGAGGCGAATGGATTTGACGTTAACAAATGAGTCCATCTTCTGGTGACGAATGGTCTCAAATGCGGATTCGAAGACTTCTTTCGATCCTTTTTTCTGACATGATTCACACTGACAGACAGTAAGATCATGTGAGACAAAGGCCGAACCTGACATGTTATTTATTGCACCGCAGATTCCGTCCCCTGGCTTCTGGCTGTAATGTGTGTGCAAGAGATGGTGTGCAAGCTCTGAATTTGGTTCTCCGTAGAACTCACTATACAGGCGAATGATGTCAGGATTCTCCTGCGATTTCCGATACGTTGATGTCTTATCAATGTTGACAAGAACCTTCTGTCTCTTCTCAAGTGCGTCTACCTTCTCTGGTACAGGATGCCCAGCACCGTCAATACAACCCCCTGGGCAAGCCATAACTTCGATTAAGTCGTAGCCGACATCGATACCCTGAAGTATCTTCTTGACGATCGGTTCTGCATTATGAAGTCCACTGATAACAGCAACACGAACGGATACGCCGTTCGCATCTACGGTAGCTTCTTTCACTCCTGTAAATCCGCGTATTTCTTCGAAATCGAGATGATCCACAAGCTCTTTGCCGGTAAGTTTTTCGACTGCCATTCGAAGTGCCGCCTCTGCAACACCGCCCGATGCGCCAAAGAGTATACCCGCTCCGGATACTTGCTTGTATGGCTCATCAAACTCTTGCGGCTCAATTTTGCCCAAGCGATTGAGGTCAACCATCTCCAGGAGCTCTGTCGTTGTGAGGACTGCATCGACATCACGAATCTTGCCATCGGCAAACTCAGGTCTTGCTGCCTCATATTTTTTGGCAAGGCAAGGAACAATCGAGACAACAAAGAGATCTTTCTTCTCAATTCCAGCTAATTTGGCAAAATGATTCTTGACTGTAGCACCCATCATCATCTGCGGAGATTTACAGGTAGAAAGATGTGGAATCAGGTCTGGATAACGCTTCTCAACGAAATTCACCCATCCTGGGCAGCAGGAAGTGAATTGTGGCATTACACCTTTATTTCCGACACGCGTCAGAAATTCGGTTGTTTCTTCAAGGATTGTCAGATCCGCTGCGAAAGTGAAATCAAACACCTTGTCAAATCCAAGCTTCTTCAACATGCCAGCCATATACCCAGCGGCTTCATTAAACGGAACACCATATTGCGATGAGATCACGCTTCTTACGGCCGGTGCGACAAATGCAACAACTGTCTTCTTGGGATTGTTAATCGCACGGTAGATACCGCTTCTGTCTCTGCGGAAATTTAGTGCGCCGCAAGGGCAAGCCGTAACACACTGACCACAGCTGACGCAGTCTGTTTCTTGAAGGGGTTTACCACTCTTCGTACCAACAATCTGACGGCCGTCCTTCATATAAAACGACAATATATCCGGTCCTTCAATTTCTTTACAAGCGGCGATACATCTTCCACAGGAAATGCACTTGTTATTATCACGTATGATATACGGGTGATCCTGAACAATAGGAAAATACGGACGTTCATGGATCGGCGGCACATATTCAATACAGTGATCTGTGGCTTCTTGTTTTAGGTCGCAGACATAACGCTCTCCGCAGCCGCAATTAAGGCAACGTCTCGCTTCATTCTTTGCAACCTCTTCTTCAAGTCCGGTCTCAATCTCTGTATAGCCTGTCAGTCTTTGTTCGTCAGGGATTGATGGCATAATCGCCCGCGCAAATTTGGGACGCTCTTCAAATTCCCACTTTGGTAGGTCTTCCAGCGAACCTCGGCTACAGCTATAATCTGTCTTGCCTTCTTTTACATAACCCTTCTCGAAGAAAAAATCGATGGATTCAGCCGCATGCCTTCCAGCCGCAACGGCTGAGATAACGGTTGCCGGACCCGTAACACAGTCGCCTCCGGCAAACACTTTCGCCTCGGATGTCTGAAAGGTCTTCCCATTAATTCCGATATCGCCCCATTTGTTAAGCTTCACGGGCAAGTCGTTGTATAGGCACTGTGTATTTGTGCTCTGACCAATTGCGCCGATAATGATGTCAGCATCAATTTCAAACTCACTTCCTTCTACGGGAACTGGGCGGCGGCGGCCAGAACGATCTGGCTCACCAAGCTGCATTTTGATGCACTGCAATTTCTTCGTGACACCGTCATTTGCAAGTGTAATCTTAGTCGGCGCCATAAGGAAAAGCATTTCTACGCCTTCATGAATGGCTTCTTCCACCTCATATGGCTCCGCAGGCATCTCGTTTTTGGTGCGACGATAAATCAGCCTGACACTCTCTGCTCCAAGTCGAAGCGCCGTTCGCGCACAGTCGATAGCGGTATTTCCGCCACCGATAATTATGACATTCTTGCCACGCTGTACATTCTCATTCTTGGTAACTTGCTCAAGATAGGAGATTCCGAGTGATACGCCGGGCAGATTCTCGCCTTCTATAGACATTGGCGTTGCACGCCATGAGCCAATTGCGAGATATACTGCATCAAAATCATTGTTCAGATCTTCAAGATGTATGTGCGTTCCAAGTGCTTTTCCTGTCAGAATCTTGACGCCAAGTGCTTTCATCGTATCGATTTCTTTGTCCAGAATAGCTTTGGGGAGACGATATTCCGGTATGCCATATCGCATCATTCCACCCGCGTACGGCTGACGCTCAAAGACAGTTACATCGTGACCATTGATCGCGCTATAATATGCCGCGGAGAGTCCGGACGGACCAGCTCCAATGACGGCAATTTTTTTGCCTGATGCTGGCTTCTTCTCTGGTAGCCAAGGCGTTGTTCTTGCCATGTCCCAATCAGCCGCGAAACGCTTAACATAATTGATGGCAACAGGTGAATCGACAAGGTTTCTACGACACTGCGCCTCGCAAGGGTGAGGACAAACACGACCGCAAACGAGCGGAAATGGATTGCTATCTTTAATTACCTGAACGGCCGTCTCGTAATTTCCATTTCTGACATGGCTCAAGTATTTCTGAATATCTACATTTGCCGGACAGGTCTGAACACAAGGGGCAATACAATCCGCGTTATGATCAGAAAGAATTTGCTCAAGACGGATCTTACGATAGCTTTGTAATTTTGCACTATTCGTACAGATACGCATGCCTTCTTGAATGGGCGTCTGGCACGCTTTCACATCTCTTTCTCCATTCTCACCAACCTCAACGACACACAAACCGCAGTTTCCGTTTGAGCGATCCAAACGGATGTCATAACACAGATGCGGAATATGAATGTTCTCCTGAAGCAAAGCTTGTAGAATGGTTAAATTGTCATACACTTCCATCTCATGTCCGTTTACTGTCACCTTAATTCTCTTGTGATTAGCCAAATCCATCATGAAATACCCCACAGTCAATTTTCTATTATTTCGATTCTTTGCGTGCAAGTGGGCAAAAAAATAACCGGCTGTCTGCTCTGACACGTTGTCCTGAGCAAAAGCGGCCGGCAAAGTACCGTCACTATAAATACGCAAAACCCGGGCGCCCCTTGCACGTGTCTATTATACACTGTTGTCGGCGATTTCCAAAGCAAAATAACAAACTCGAATCGACTTATGCCTGCTAAAAGTTATGAGAAATCAGATTTCTGACAAAGAATACAATAAACATGATCGTGATTATGCGTGCATAATCGTCACAGTTGTATACTCTGGCGCGATACAGGTCTCGTAAACAAGCTGCTGTGCAGGAAGCTCCTGTGCTAACCACTTCGGTTCGTGCAAGCAGATAACCTGAAGCTTCTCAAACGCCAACGTATGCAAAATGGGCCGAAGAAGGCTCTTGCTTGTTATATTTTCATGTGTGCCCATTGTGCTTCGTATATCAATTACGTATAGTCCATCATCCTTTTTCTCGAGAACACAAGAATGTGCTGGCATCGATCTGCTTTTCTTCTTCTTTCTTCTTTTCATCAGATTCTCACTTAAATTGACCTGCGTTAGGAAAAGAAGTGGATCTTTCTCCCTCTCCCAAATGGACAGAGTATATTCTCTAAGTATCGCGAGATGTATACCTTTCACACGAGATGCGACAAATACGCGACAGGGAGAAAGCCATGCACAAATATCTCGAAGCTCTTTTCGAAGATCAAATGCGTTTTGAAAGTCGATCGGATCATATCGTCTCACTTGCTTAACGGACCAACATCCGTTTGTTTTCTTGTATATTCTGACTGATCCTACCTTGTCAAAACTTGATGCACATCCGTCTTCATCAACCAAAACCGCTATTTTCATCATGATCGTCTCCTCCATTCATTTCTAGTAAAAACGAAACCTCAACCTGCATCGTTCCATTTGCAGCCTTGCAAGCGATTTGAAAGATCATTCCCGAGCGTTCCCACCGCATCTGATCTGCACTGTCTGCAGTGATACATCTGTTTGATTATCGATTCACATTCTTTTCGGATGGCGTGGATTTCCTCTTTATGTACCACAGGAAGCAAGGCAAATTCGGAGCCTTCCAACGGGATATGCTTCATAATATTTGTCACGTGAACCCCTATTTGGCGTGCTTTTTTTGCTACTTCAATGATATGCTGCTCGTTGATTCCTTTTAATACAACAATATAGTCTCTGCACGCGGACATGAACGGGAAAAAGTTGAAGCACTTGATGCAGGTGCGGATGACTATTTGACTAAGCCTTTTGGTACAGCAGAACTGCTGGTGCGTATTCGAACCGCACTTCGGCATAGCAGTAATCAGGCTCAAAGCCCCGCCGTAACGCCTCCGTTTTATGTTGGTTCTCTTAAAATTGATTATGAAAGAAGAATGCTTTACGTCAATCAAGTCGAAGTTCATCTCACACCGATAGAATACAAGATTCTCCTGTTACTCTCGCAAAATGCCGGAAAGGTCATCACACACGATTACATCATCAAAGAAATCTGGGGACCCTATGAGACGGATAATCAGGCACTTCGCGTAAATATGGCCAACATTCGTAGGAAAATCGAAGATAATCCCGCCAGCCCCAAGTATATCTTAACGGAAGTCGGGGTAGGCTATCGAATGGTCGATGAAATACGTGAATAGGATTACTCTGCTTCTACGCTCTTGATCTTCTTGCACTTCGCGTGGATAAATGATATGACTGCTGGAGAAACGGATATGAGAATGATGGCAATCACAACAAGGCTAAAATGATTCTGGATGAAAGGAATGTTCCCGAAAAAGTAGCCGAATCCGAAGAGAGCCGTGACCCACGTCAATCCTCCGATCAAATTATAACCAATAAACCATTTGTAAGGCATCTGACCAACGCCTGCCACAAAAGGTGCAAACGTGCGAATGATTGGGATAAACCTCGCAATCGTAATCGTCTTGCCGCCGTGCTTGGCAAAAAATACCTGCGTCTTCTCAATATATTCCATCTTGATAAATCGGATTTTCTCGCGCTTATTGATCTTCTCGCGGCACTTCCGTCCAATCTCATAGTTTAGCGTATCTCCGCCGACAGCAGCAACATACAAGATCAGCAGTAAAATAGGAATATGAAGCGGCTCACTTGGCAATGCCGCTATCGCACCTGCCGCAAAGAGAAGTGAATCTCCCGGGAGAAACGGCAAAATTACTACACCCGTCTCAATAAAAATAATCAGAAATAGAAAAACATACGCCCAAATATTATGATTTGATACTAATACGCTCAAATAGTCGTCCAGATTCAGAAAAATGTCGATGAGTTTCGTAATATCCAAGTCGTAATCCTCCTACCACATAAAAACCACATTGAAACCTATTATAGTATAATCTGATAGAATAAATAACCCTATCTCAGGAAATTTTGTCACTGATAGTCATAGGATTATTTAATGTTTGATAGAAAATGACTTTCTCCTCTCGAAAAACGAGCGTTCATCACGCTTCTTTCTTATGGAGGCAAGATATCCGATAAAGGTACAAAACTATATCCGGCTGCCTGGACTTCATCGATAATCGCGCTTACGTCATCCCAATGTTTCGGATGGATAAGGAAAATCGCTCCGTTTTCCGCGTTGTTAATATAGTGCTGCGTAAGCGAAATACGAGTCGGGTTATGCTTGAGGAAATATATATCCTCGCAGGACCAATAGATTATATGTGTGTATCCCAAATCGCCGAGGATTTGGCAAAGCCGCTCACTGTTGTCTCCGCCGGGTGATCGAAAATAAGGAAATTCAGCCTTCATTCTTGTGACATACTCATCACCAAGCACTTCACGCGCGGCATCCTCCCACCCAAGAATCTCTCCTCTGATCTCATCATCGGAAAGCTCTCCAAGGTCCGTTGGGTGATTAACCGTATGATTGCAAATAAGATGCCCATCCGCTACTGCCTGGCGCCATAAATCCGGATGATTTGTCAGTTCGCCAGCTACAAGAAAAAAGGTCCCCTTGATTCCTCTACTATTCAAAATGTCCAATATTTTCGCCAGATTCTCGCCGGAATCATCGAAAGTCAGCGCGATACTGGGCGTCGTCTCGTCTCCTCTGCTCACAAAAATGCTGGGCCCGGGCGGCACTGTTACGGGTGTAGGCGTAGGAATGGGTGTATCTGTCGGAAGAGGCGTCGGTGTAAGAGTGGGTTCTGGCGTGGGTTCTGGCGTGGGCGAAGATGTTGGCGAAGGAGTGGGCGAAGGTGTGGGCGAAGGTGTGGGCGATTCGTCCACACTCGGTACGTGTGAAAGCACATATGTCTGAAATCCGCTTTCTCCCCCTCTGTCTTCATTATCACACCGAATATAATTGGGCGAAAAGATAAAAAGCACATACAAATACAGACCCGCAACAAGAATCATGCTGGCTTCAAAGAGAAATTTCGTATACTTGTCCGGAGTCATTTTGGATACCTTCTGTCATTTTAGCAGCGAATCAGAAAAATCATATTATGAGTGAGATGCCATATTTTTGCAGTATACATGCAAATCACCTTGCTACCTTTTATTTCAACGTGATTATATCACAGCAATTGTCTGCTGATTCATTTTGGGGCGTATTCTTTTGGGTTGAGGTTAAATACAATTACGTGCAGATCTTAATATCCGTATATGTATATATCATTTGGTGCCGTTGTCTCTTCGACACTTGTTGCATATAGGATCGGCATCGTATCTCCATCATATTCTTCAATGTGCATAACCGCTGTGACAAGAACCCATGTATCCTCTGAGAAATTCTGCGCGTCATCATATCTGCACAAAAACCCATATGGGACGATATCCGCCGCGCAGCACCACATTAACATACGAGCTGGAACGAATTCATTGTCTGCGAAGCTTGCATCCCGAACCACCTGTCCCTTGTATGTTACCGTCACGCCCTCATACGCATCCATATTCTCATTTACCGACATGAGCCACAAGGAAAACTGTTCGTCTTCAATAACCATATTATCCGATATAGTTAATCCTTCTGTCACTTCTTCCAGTTCATCTGATGGAATCGGCGTTGTGGAAATGACTGCTTGAGATGCAAGCGTTTCCTTCGACTGTGTCTCTGTGGCTGTATCTACCGCGACTTGCCCATCTGATGTAAGTGTATTCATTCCAGAAAATTGAACCTGGCTTGTTGAATAGGATACAGCAGGGAGAAAAGCCGCACACAGAAGCGGGATAAACAGAATCGTGTACGCTCGCAAATTCGGATTTCTCCGTGGCCTTTTTATATTTCTAGCGAAACTGATTGCTACCAAAATAAGTGACGGCACGGTAAGCCAAAGCCATACATCCAATCTCGGATGAACATATTCGTGTATTCCCCCTGTCACAAGTGCCGCAAAAAGAAGCAGGGCAATTCCCAATAATATGATGACCGCAGACAAGGCTTCCGTGTTAATTCTTCTCATAATCTTCCTCCGGCAACAGATACCAGTATGCAAAACAGCAAAAACGAAATCGCGAAGAGCAGGCATACAAGAAATGAAACGAACTTCTTCTTGAAAGTTGAGCGCAAAACAAGAAGGTTCTTCACGTCAAGCATAGGTCCCATAACCATAAATCCAATTACGGAAGTAAGCGGAAACGCATTTGCGAAATTTCTGGCAACAAAAGCGTTTGAATTGGAACAGATAGAAAGGAAAAAGGCTGCGATCAGCATAATAAATACCGCAGCAATTCTTTGGCCCGACAAATTCGAAGAGAAATCCGTTGGCAGAAAATGGGTAACGGCGGCACTCAGAAATGCCCCCGATACAAGCAGCGGTGCCGTGCGGAAAAACTCTGTTCCAGCTTGCCGCAACATGCGTTCAACACGGCTATCCTTCCCCGTCATGTTTGTCGCGTACAGGAGTGGTACTTCCTTAATTACTACTTCGTCACGCTTAATCCATGCCATTTTCTCTGCCAACAACAGGATCATGCCTGCTGCAACAGCGACAACGATACCTGTTGCGACTCGCATTATGACGACACTAGGATGTCCACGAAACGCATACCATGTTGATAGAATCACGATCGGATTGACAGCAGATGATGCCAGCAAAAAGGTCATTGTCTGTGGAATTGGCGTCCCTTTTCGAATAAGCCGTGCTGTGATCGGAACCATCGCACAGTCGCATACGGGAAAGAAAATCCCCAGCATGACCGCGGCAATGAACCCCACTCCCTTTTTCTCTGAGAAGACGCGGATCATCATCTTCTCAGAGACAAAGGATTGCAGCACCGCAGAAATAAATACGCCAAGCAAGAGAAAAGGCAATGCCTGAATCAAGATGCTCAGAAAAGCCGTATTGATCTCCAGAAGTGTATGATACGCGCTCGCAAACCGCGAAGCAGGGAAAGTGCCCGAAAAGAGAAGAACCGCCCATAAAACAGATAACAGGAAGATCAGTCCCGCTGTTTTCGCCGACATACAATCATCTGTGTTCTGCAAGTACTTCTTCGTGAAGGGCCACGGCGTTCCAGCATCTGGGCCAAGCACGACAGCGGTATTCCCAGAAGTACTTCGAACCGTGCGGCGAATTTCGGATACTTGTTGCTGCGAGACTTCATGACTTCGATTCAGGATGACAACATCACTGTTTACAATATGTTCGGAGATCAGGGATCCCATATTCCTTTCATTTTGCAAGAAGGAATGGGCGTTTGCGACATAGAGAATTCGACCGATATGCGTTTGGGGAGGTAATCGGATTGCCAGAAAATCCTCCATTGGCCATGTTCCATTGTATTCCACCAGAATTCTTGCTGGCTGGTACGAGCGTATTAGGTGATAGAAAAGATATTCCTCCGGCCGTTCGCCGCACATAAGTGTCTCAAGAAATACATTTTCGCGCGCGATGTATGATTGATCAATCTCCTCTTCGCCTTCTTCACACAGCAGAATGATCGTCCTCTCTCCTTCCTTAATGACCCCGCTTGCGAGGATGAAGTTAAGAAATGACGTTTTCCCGGACTCCAGAAAACCTGTTATGATATCAACCCTTGTCTTCATGCGAGTTTTTCTTCCTTACACACCAAAACAGTCTTCCAAAGCATCCCGATTCAGATCTTGTCCAATAACACAAATTTTCCCGATGACACCCGGTTCAGAGGCAATGAGATGAATTTCCTCTTCAACATAGTCAAATATACGCCATTCTTCATTGCAGTCCTTCGCTTCTTCACTCGCAAGTCTGATCATTCCTTTGGCTCGTAAAATCGTCCCGAACCTCGCGTCAGAAAGTGATTCGAGAATGCGACAAAGTTGATCCTCGGCAAATGCGATCGGTGTTTCCACCCCCCAAAAAGAGAAAACGTCTGCCGCTGCGTGTTTATGGTCAACGGGCTTCTCGCCGCATGCACGATCATGAGAGTGATTCGAAGAAACAGAGAAATAGCGTGCGCCTCGTGGAATGGTTCGATGATTATGCGTATCTGCTGCAAATTCTTTCATCGACAGATTCGCACAGTTTCTAATATCTTCAGAGGTAATCTTGTCCCAGGATGTTGCTACCAGGTGAGCATTCGGGTTTATCCGCGCAATATCCTTGGCGACAGCTTTTACTCCCTCAGCGGATACAAGGTCTGTCCGACTCAGCAAGACAACGTTTGTTGCTGCAATTTGATTCTCGTAAAATTCGGCGAAATTTCTTCTGTACATCATGTACTTTTTGGCGTCCACCACCGTTGCACAAAAAGAAACCGACGCGTTGAAGCTTTTTCCAATATCCTTACACGCGGTAAGGATATCGGAGAGCTTCCCCACACCAGATGGCTCAATAATAATTCGATCGGGCTGATATCTTTTGAGAAGATCTCTGAGCGCGGCATCAAAATTCCCCACTAGAGAACAGCAAATGCAGCCTGCATTTATTTCTCGGACAGAAACCCCGCTTTGCTGTAAAGCAAAACCATCAATGCCAACTTCGCCAAATTCATTTTCTATGATTGCAATTGTCTCGCTTGCATCTCTCTCTTCTAGAAACTTACGTATGAGTGTCGTCTTGCCAGCCCCCAGAAAGCCTGAAATAATCTCAATCTTTGTCATCATCACTCGTCCTTTTACGATAATAGAATGAACACTTGCTTATTCTATCTCTTCATTCTTTCAAAATCTACCGTAAATGCGAATGATTTGCGTCTATGTCGATTGCCGCAGGATGTCACAAGAAAGAAGGCGCTGCAAGATATTACATCGGGTCTGCTATTTGACCATCTCGAATATGTACTTGCCTTGAGCATGTGGCCGCTACCGAATCGTCATGTGTCACAATGACAAGCGTCTTACCGTCTTCGTGCAGTTTCCCAAAAAGAGAGAGTATTTGTTTTCCTGTCTCTTCATCCAAAGCACCCGTTGGCTCGTCGCAAAGCAGGATGTCCGGGTTTCGAATAAGTGCACGACCAAT
>JBPOHB010000212.1:0-5790 GCA_052036055.1 Bacillota bacterium
CTGACAGATTTTCAGCAGACGAAATTCAGCCAATTACATTTTTCCCAGTCAAACCTTTCCGAAGCCCAGATGTCGGGCTGCACGTTATCGGGAATCAATTTTTCTGACTGTGATATTGATGGGATGCAGGCAAGACTCGAAGATTATAAAGGGGCAATCGTATCACCTATGCAAGCATTGGACCTCGTTAAAATTATGGGAGTGATCGTCAAATAGGATATTTTCTTGCTTTTGTACAGTAATTTCGTGTTTCTGGGTTGTATCTTTGTGCGTCTTTGTTATTATAGTAGCGTAGCTTTTTTGTAGAATTTCAGTGTAGAGTCCTATTTGGACAGAAGGATGGTAGCGTATGTTCTGGAATTACTTGTTTATTGGCTTCTTCTTTTTAGCCACCATTGCGATTGGCATATATGCCAGGAAGCATACCAAAAGTGTTGGTTCATTTGTTCTTGGCGGCCGCGCTGTCGGTCCATGGCTTACTGCTTTTGCATATGGTACAACGTATTTCTCAGCTGTTGTTTTTATTGGGTATGCAGGTCAATTCGGATGGGCATATGGTATGTCAGCTATCTGGATTGGTCTTGGGAATGCGTTTATTGGTAGTTTTCTCGTCTGGAAGATTCTGGGTAGGCGTACTCGTATCATGACGAAGCATCTTGAAGCGACAACAATGCCTGAATTTTTTGGCAAGCGTTATAATAGCAAGTCACTTAAGATTGTTGCCAGTCTGATTGTCTTTGTATTCCTGATTCCCTATTCGGCATCTGTGTTTAATGGCTTGTCCTATTTATTTACTTCAGCACTCGGTCTGTCGGATGTCAAATATGGTTTTGAATTGTGCATTGTTTGTATGAGTATACTTACAGCTGTATATGTCATTTTGGGCGGCTACATGTCTACCGCCATTAATGATTTTTTCCAGGGCATTATTATGCTTGTAGGTATCACATTGGTGGTCCTTGCTGTTCTTCATAAGCAGGGCGGACTCATGTCTGCTATGGAGAATCTTTCCGAGTTTTCCGCAAGTTCTACATCGATGAAAGGACCCTTTGTATCGATCTTTGGGCCAGAACCTCTTAATCTTCTGGGCGTAGTCATTCTGACGTCTCTTGGAACATGGGGGTTACCACAGATGGTTCATAAGTTCTATACAATAAAGGACGAGAAAGCCATCGAGACGGGGACTGTCATCTCGACAATCTTTGCGATCGTTATTTCTGGCGGATCGTATTTCATTGGTAGCTTTGGGCGCAATTTTGTAACCGCTGAAGAAATTTCAACGCCGGGAGACGCAACCAAACTGATGTTTGATCGTATTGTCCCTTATATGCTTAATCGTGCGGTTCCGGCAATTCTGATTGCAGTCATTATTGTTCTTGTATTATCTGCGTCGATGTCGACGCTTTCTTCTCTTGTACTTACTTCAAGCTCAACACTTACGCTTGATATGATCTCTGGAACGATTGTTAAGGATATGACGGAAAAGAAGAAGGTTCTTTCGATTCGTATATTCCTGGCTATTTTTATCCTTGTCTCAATGGCACTCGCGATTTATTCTTACCGTACACAGAATCTGTACATCACGAAGCTCATGTCTATCTCATGGGGTGCACTGGCAGGATCCTTCTTAGCGCCATTCCTATATGGCTTGTTCTGGAAGAGAGTAACCAAAGCGGCAGTATGGGCAAGCTTCATTGGCGGAGTTGGAATAACGCTAACACATATGTACCTGGCAAATGGTGCTATTTTTGGACATAGCTATGTATTTCCGACAAATCTTCCCATTAATCTTGCATCGCCAATCAATGCAGGTGCTTTTGCCATGATATTCGGACTGATCATTGTGCCTCTAGTATCACTTATTTCACCCAAGCTTGATAAAAAAGTTGTCGATCATGCTTTTGAGGGGTATGATCTTGCCGTCAAGGTTAGTCAGAAAAAGATGCTACCAACAGATGAAGTCATCTGAGTTCACCCTATGCCAATTTTGAGAGGAGAATCGTCATGATTTGGAATGCAGCCGAGAAGATATCGAGGAAAGAGATGCGAGAACTTCAGCTCTCGCGACTTCGATGGCAGGTCGAGTATGCATATAGTCATGTACCTTTCTACAAGAAGAAATGGGATGAGATCGGTCTGAAACCGTCTCATATTGAGCGTCTTTCCGATATTAGTAAGATTCCGTTTACGGTTAAAACAGATCTGAGGGATCACTATCCCACAGGTCTGTTTGCCGTACCGAATCGCGAGATCGTCAGGTTTCATAGTTCTTCTGGTACAACAGGAAAACCAATTGTCGTTGGATATACCAGAAATGATATGGACAATTGGACCGAGTGCTGCGCTAGAATGGCTTCCGCGGCAGGTGTCACCCGTGACGATATCGCACAGATAGCATTTGGATACGGACTGTTTACAGGCGGATTTGGTCTTCATTATGGACTTGAGCGTGTGGGTGCTTCTGTGCTTCCGATCTCGTCAGGAAACTCTGAACGACAGCTTATGTTTATGCAGGATCTGAAGTCGACCGTTCTCGTCGCTACGCCTTCCTATGTCCTTCATCTGACTGAGATCATGGAAGAAAAGGGAATTGCGAAAGAAGATATATTCCTGAAAGTGGGTCTTTTTGGCGGCGAAGGTCATACGCCCGAAATGCGTGAACAGATAGAAAGAAGGCTTGGCATTGATGACACCCAGAATTATGGACTGACAGAGCTATGCGGGCCAGGCGTATCATATGAGTGTTTGGAACATACCGGTATGCACATAAATGAAGATATGTTTATCGCAGAAATTATTGACCCCAAGACGGGCGAGGTACTTCCAGAAGGCAGCATCGGCGAGATTGTCTATACGACGCTGACCAAAGAAGGAATCCCCATGCTTCGTTACCGTACAAAGGATATAACGAGAATCATGTATGAGCCTTGTGCCTGCGGACGAACGAATGCCCGTATGGATCTTGTTATGGGTAGATCAGATGATATGATGGTCATCCGTGGCGTGAATGTTTTCCCGTCACAAGTTGAATCAGTACTTATGGGTATTGATGGAATCGGACAACAGTATCAGCTTATCGTAACGACTGAGAAGTATATGGATCGAATGGAAGTCCAAGTTGAGCTTCTCGATGGTGCGATCCTGGAAAGCTACTCGAATCTGGAGCGTCTGACAGCAGAAATCCGTCACAAAATCAAGACTGTACTTCAGATTGATGTGAAGGTGACACTGCTTAATCCCAAAACACTGGAGCGTACTGCTGGAAAATCGAAGCGTGTAATTGACAAGCGATTAAAGGCATTCTGATTTTACGCAGGAATGTTCTTTATCGACGCCTGTGATATACTAAAACAGTACGAAAAACTTGTGAAGGTGGGATTGTTTTTGAAAAAGATCCTTTTAGGTAATGAGGCGATTGCTCGCGGCGCATATGAGGCGGGTGTTAAGGTCGTATCATCGTATCCAGGTACACCCAGCACGGAGATAACAGAGTCGATTGCGCAGTATGAGAGAATTTACTGCGAGTGGGCAACAAATGAGAAAGTCGGTGCGGAAGTTGCAATTGGTGCGTCCATTCGTGGCGTTCGTGCGATGACCTGTATGAAGCATGTTGGTGTTAATGTTGCGGCTGATCCGCTTTTCACGTGTTCCTATACGGGAGTGAATGGCGGACTTGTTTATGTTGCGGCGGATGATCCAGGGATGCATAGTTCGCAAAACGAGCAGGACAGCAGAAATTATGCGCGGGCGGCGAAAATCCCGATGTTTGAGCCATCTGACAGTCAAGAGTGTAAAGAATATACGAAAGCAGCTTTTCGTATTTCCGAGGAGTATGACACGCCAGTTATGCTGCGCATGCATACGCGCGTCTCGCATTCACGATCAATTGTTGAACTGGAAGAACCGTCAGATATTGTTATTC
This sequence comes from Bacillota bacterium, assembly GCA_052036055.1. Lineage (GTDB taxonomy): Bacteria > Bacillota > Clostridia > Saccharofermentanales > Saccharofermentanaceae > Firm-13. Next base: position 3,923 of record JBPOHB010000212.1, read on the forward strand.
GGCCTTACGAGAAAGATATAAATAAATATGTCATGATGCCAGGAATGGCAATTAAGCGCCATGTAGTAGTTGAGAAGCGTATGAAGCTTTTGGCTTTCGATTCAGCGGATAAGCCTGATTCAGTCGGATTGCATAAAATCATACGGGGATCTGATTCACTGGGGGTTATTACATCCGGCGCTTCATTCCAATACGTATCCGAAGCTGTCCCCGATGCAACCATACTCAAGCTTGGTATGGTATGGCCACTTCCTGAGACTCTTATTCGCGAATTTTCGCAAACCGTCAGAAGACTTGTCATCGTGGAAGAACTGGACTCTTTCCTTGAAACAGAAATTAAAGCAATGGGCATCATGTGCGAAGGGAAAAGTCTATTTACGTTACAGGGCGAATATACCGCGCAGATGATTCGTGATGCTTTATCCGATTGCAAAGCCCCGGTTTCTGCGATCCCGTTCGAATCACTTCCTGTGCCTCCAAACCGCCCTCCTGTTATGTGCGCTGGCTGTCCGCATAAAGGTCTGTTTCTAGCTTTATCTGCGCTAAAGGTACAAGTCATGGGCGACATCGGTTGCTATACGCTTGGTGCATTGCCACCAACTTCAGCAATGGATGCTTGTGTATGCATGGGTGCATCTGTTGGTATGGCGCATGGTTTTGACAAGGCAACAGATGGAATCGATTCGAGAAAGACAGTGTCGGTATTAGGCGACTCAACTTTTTTGCACTCAGGAATAACAAACCTCATCAATGCTGTTTATAATCAAAGCCAGATTACGGTGCTGATTTTAGATAATTCAATTACGGGGATGACTGGACACCAACAAAATCCGTCAACGGGCTTAAGCATTCGGCTTCAGCCTGCACCGGCCATTCATTTGGAGGCGTTGGTTGCGTCTCTTGGTGTTACTTCCATTCGAGTGGTTGACCCTGTTGATACAGAAGCCTGCAGAAGAACAATTTCGGAAGAACTGCAAAAGCCATTTGTCTCAGTCGTAATTGCGAGACGACCCTGCGCGCTGATCACGAAGGGAAAGGGTAATCCCAAAGAGCGTACGAGTGTCGATTATTCCAAATGCAAATCATGTGGAGCATGTATCCGTATGATGTGTCCTGCGCTGACGCAAGGGGCAGGGAAGATGCCGGTTATTGATCCTGTGTCTTGTAATAACTGTGGCCTGTGTGTCAATCTGTGCAAGTTTGATGCTTTGTCGAAAGGAGAGAAGTGATCATGGATATTCATTCACGTAATCCTCAATTTTCTGACGAAAAGGCTTCGCTAAGCATTGTACTCGCGGGCGTAGGCGGACAAGGGACACTGATAGCAGGTAAACTGATTGGTGTTATCGCGCTCAAATTAGGACTTGATGTTAAAGTTTCCGAAGTACATGGAATGAGTCAAAGAGGTGGATCGGTCATTACGTATGTGCGCCTTGGCGAGAAGGTTTTTTCCCCTATCATTGAGGCAGGGACAGCAGACTATATTCTTTCTTTTGAAGAACTTGAGGCACTTAGGTGGTCGTCTCTTCTTAAGGTAGACGGAACTTTGATCATAAACAGTCAGAAAATCAATCCGCTGCCTGTGCTTATGGGCAAAGCAAGTTATCCAGAAAAAATAAGGGAGACTTTGCTAGGTGCGGCTGAAAAAAACGCGCACATAATCGAAATTGACGCTTTATCTGCTGCGACAACTGCAGGCAGTTCACGTGCGGTTAATATGGTTATGATCGGTGCATTGTCCAAGTTTATGAGTATCCCAACTGAGGTCTGGGAAAGTGCCATACGCGAAGTTTTTGAAGAGAAAGCGAAGCTCATTCCTATGAACCTGCAGGCTTTTCAATTAGGGCGCGACTTGGCCGAATAAATAC
>JBPOHB010000110.1:0-2253 GCA_052036055.1 Bacillota bacterium
TGCCGAGACACTTGCTGTCTTGCTTGCAAATGCAGGATGCCACTACATTATGGGTGTTCCGCAAGGCGATGATGTCATGCTAATGTATCAATCCACAGGCTATCAGGATGTAGCGGCCATTAGAGAAATAGCGAATAAGCGCCCAATCCGCGAATTTGAAGTGTGGCTTGAGAAATGGGGTTTTCTTGAAAACGGTCGTCTGGGGCCGCATGCCGGAGACCCAACCGTACTGCTTTCATATAAAATGGGAGGAAGATGATTATGGTCAAAGAAACAGCAGATATTACGGAAATGCTGATTCCTGATCTGGCAGGCACGTGTGAAATCACCTGCCCAGACGAACTGCGAAAAATGCAGAAAGCGACCCCGGCTCGCATTGGTATTGGCCATACGGGAGCGCGCTGTAAAACGTTGCCCTATCTTCGTTTCACATCCGATCAGGCAGCAGCGTCAGATGCCGTATTTACAGAAGTGGAAGCGGATGTGATCGCACGTCTCGGTGTTCTGGAAATCAAAACAAAATGCAATAACAAGATGGAGATGATTACACGACCTGACTGGGGACGGATCATCTTACCGGATCAGCAACAGATCCTGTTGTCGCGGTGTGTACATAATCCGCAGGTGCAGATATATTTCGGCGATGGCTTGTGTTCGCCTGCTATTGCGGCGAATGTACCAGATCTTTTTCCCATCATCGAAAAGGAACTTACCTACCAGAAAATATCGGTTGGAACGCCTTTTTTTGTCAGGTACTGCCGTGTAAACACCGCAAGAACGATCGGCCCACTGCTTGGTGCACAGGTTGTTTGCGTCTTGATCGGGGAGCGACCAGGTCTGATCACATCGGAGAGCATGTCGGCATACATTGCCTATCGTCCACATCCTGACATGCAGGAATCTGAATACACAGTTGTCTCAAATATCAGTCGACACGGGACACCTCCGGTCGAGGCAGCCGCACATATTGCCGATATCATTGTAGAAATACTCACAAAAAAGAGAAGCGGACTTCACCTGTCCGACGCAATCGAAAACGATACCTGACATAGCGAGGAGGCGGCAAAAGGATGTCGTATAAGTTTTTCCAAAATAGAGAGTGCGAATACTTTCCCTGTCACAAAATACGAAAAGAAGAAGAGGCAGATTTCAATTGTCTCTTCTGTTATTGCCCCCTGCATCATAGACCTGACTGTGGTGGGCAGTTTACCATTCTTGCAAATGGATGGAAGGATTGCTCGTCTTGTACGAGACCACACTTTGATTACGAAAAAACGTTAGAAATTCTATGTGCAATGTCTGCGAAAAAGGATATAATGAAAATCTAAAATAAAAGTAATGATGTACATATTATCCTATATGTAGAAGCAAGGAAAAAGAAAACAATGAGCGATGTATCAGTGAGAATATGTCCGTCCTGTGGCGGAAAAATGGTATTTATTCCAGAAATAGGGAAAATGAAATGCGAATTCTGCGAGAATACCTATGAGGTAGAAGCGGCTACCGAGCAGAAGGCCGTCCAGGTAGCCCGTGAAACACCCCCGATAACGACATACGAGCAGCAACTTGCTGAGTGTACCTGCCAATCATGCGGAGCAGCGGTTTGCGCACAAAACGAAGTTATTTCCTTAGGGTGCCCATATTGTGGGAACGCACTTGTCATTACAAGTCGCGTATCCAGTCTTTTCCATCCGGATGGTATCATTCCTTTTCGATTCGGCGCGAATGAGGCTCTGCAGTTTTTCCAGAATTTTACGAAGAAATTGTGGTTCGTTCCCAAATCCTTAAAGCAAAATGTGAAACCGAGTGATTTCAGGGCGATGTACGCACCCTATTATCTATTTGATTTTGACGTTTCCGGAGAAGTCGGATTTGCAAATACTAAAAAGTTTGCGATGGAGGTAAATAAGCTTCCGCTTGATGCCTCGACCAATTTCCCTAACAACCTTATGGACAACATCAGCCCGTATGATTATCGGAAAATGATCCCCTTTTCAAGCGATTATTTGCGCGGCTTCATAGGCGAAGTGTATAACGAGAATCAAAACGATTTTATACCGCGTGCAACATCGATGGTTCAGACAACTTTTGATTCATATATAGCACGAGACCTTAATTCCGTATCCGGGGAAAAAGATAGTCATATGACGGCGACTGTAAAGCGCATGTATTACGTTCTTTTTCCCGTGTATCTATTCTCTGTAGTGGATCAGGGGGAACGATATTTCTACGCGGTTAACGGTCAGACAGGAC
>JBPOHB010000056.1:0-1787 GCA_052036055.1 Bacillota bacterium
TTCCGGCTGTCTGTCAGGCTTCTCTGCCTCCGTCGGATGTGGATACATCGAAGCCCCTGGATGTCCATGTATTCGCGGACCTTATAGAAGCTGCAGGGAAATCCGTCTTGTCGTAACTTTCCGCATATTCGGTTGGCTCCATAGGTGCCTTCTCCCAATGCGAATGTCTTTCGTACCTTCTCGGCGTACTCCCTTTCCCGTGCTGCTCGTTCAGATTTTCTTCGCTTCCAGTGATAATATCCGCTTCTCGAAATACCCATATGTTCGGCCCACTTTGCTTCCGAGTATTCCGGATGCTCGCTGATAAAGTAGTACTTTACTTCTGAAGCTTCGCAAAGTAGGCCGCTGCTTTTTTTAGCATATCACGCTCCATTTTCAGTTCCGCATTCTCGAGTCGGAGCATTTTTAACTCTTCTTCCAGCGTAGCCATGGGCGTCTTGTTGCCTTCCGCCGTATACTTCTTCCGCCAGTTGTAGAGCACGTTTTCTGCGATTCCCAGATCGTCTGCAACGGCTCGCACACTCTTAGGACTTGCGTAACTGAGTTTCACCGCGTTTCTCTTGAACTCCTCATCGTATTGATTTCGGTGCACAGGCATGGTTTTGTCCTCCTTGTTTCTTATTTTACTCTCTTACCATCCTGTCCGAAATCTTAGCGCATTCCCGTCAGTTGTAATCATCCAAATACTGCGTATACTTTGAGAGATCAATATTGTACTATTCATCTCATATTTTGCCGGAAGCCATTATCTACGCGCACCTATCAACCGTATAGATAAGGTATTCTGAATCATTGTACGTATCGTACTGATATTTCTCGTCTTCATACTCAATTGTCCCAGTATTCGAATTGATAAAGATATGGCATTTTGCTGGTTCAAATAGTACCGTTCCGTCATAGGACACCAAACCATAATACCCATCACTATCTTCCACCACGAGTACGCCTTGGCTAGGAATCCATGAATAGGCTGAATAGTAATTATCTTCCACGCATCCTTCTGAATTAACAAAACAATACTTTCTTTCAATCGTGTCAGTCGATTCATCTAGAATAACTGGAGCCAATGTCACGTCCGTTGGTTTTGGGAAATCTCCACTAATTCCATTAGCCACATAAAACTGATACATTTCATCTACAAGAACCACATAGGAATCACTCATTATTCCGTCAATAAAGTCAATCTCCTGCTTATCGCTTGCCGTGTATTGAAATAACCATGCATGAATGGATGGAACATATTCAGTAAGGACCTTGTCAGTAAATTCCTTCACAACGTAATTATCAGAATCAATCAGATAGTTGACATTATCTTTCACAACAGAGAAAATGCCCGTCGAAGCAACCGCAATTGATTGGTATTCTGCCGGCAATATTTCTTGACCAGACAAATCCATAAGTCCCCATTTCCCATTTTTATCGGTATAAATAACATATCCGTCCATTACATCTATATTATTCCTTTCGCAAGCAAGTATTGTTTCCCCTGATATGGTATTCACAAGCCCCACCTGTTCTAATCCTGTATAAGTTATTGCATACGTTTCCCCTGTATCATATTGTATTCCATCATAATTCGGAGAAACTACAAAAGCTCCTTTTGACAAATCATATACGCCCCACTTCTCACCATCAGAAGAAGCCACAACAATTGAATTGTCATTACTATAGTAAGAAATTGCATTGCTCTCTTTATATACATAATACTGATTCCCTTCGAAATCATACATGTTGTCATTTATGCTATCCGTTTTAACAAAATAGTACCCGCTATCCGTAACCATGTA
>JBPOHB010000167.1:0-12443 GCA_052036055.1 Bacillota bacterium
CGATTAACGTTTATATAGAGAAAAATGATAGCATCCGTCTGCGCGTTTGTGAACATGACGGAGAACCCTGTCAATACGTTGAGCCCTTTACAAAACGCAAAATTGAAACAATTGAATTTTCTTCACCTGAGTCACTTCTCGAACTATATGCATGGGATGAGATACAGATCCAAATTCCTCTTTTCTAATATGATCGTGATTTGTTCTATATTGCAATCGTAAAAATGAAGGGGCATGGGTGCGGAATATACACAAAATTGCATCATCTTATTTCTGATGCTTGGACAATGAGCCTGATGGGGAACAAGATCCTTGCGTATTACGAAATCCTCCGCGACCAGGCAATTCCTTGCGTCCCTTCCGCCCCATCTTTTTTGGATCATATTCAGTCCGAAATTTCCTACGAGAAGTCCCCACGCTTTCTTTCCGACCAGCAATACTGGAACGACAAATTCGAGGTTTATCCTGAACCCACGTTACTGAAAGCCTATACAGTAAATGATCAATCTATCCGAGCGGCAAGAAAAGCCTTTCATCTTTCTCGTGAATTGTCTGCGAAAATCAGATCGTTCTGCGTCGCGGAAAACGTCTCCGTCTTTGCCTTGTTTATGGCTGCATTATCAATATATATCCATCGCGTAACGGGATCTGAAGACATCATTCTTGGGACAACGATCTTAAATCGAATTAATGCCCGCGAGAAAGAGACAGCCGGTATGTTCGTCAGCGTAGCGGCTCCACTGCGTATTGCGATAAGAAATGATATGACTTTTTCTGATTTTTTACAGACCATGACACATGAAAGCGCATCTGTTCTTCGCCACCAGAAATATCCCTACAATTATCTGCTCCGTGATATTCGGAAGAAACACAAACTGACAAATCGCCTTTTCGATATTGTTCTCAATTATCAGAACTCGAAATTCGCGAGAAAAAAGACAGATATCGATTATTCGACTCGCTGGCACTTCTCCGGATATCAGGTCGAATCTCTCGTTATTCATATCAACGACCGCGATGATGACGGCGCTTTCATAATTGATTACGACTTTCTGTGCGATGTTTTCTATGCTAAAGAAATTGCCTTTCTCCACGAGCATATCATCAGTTTGCTTTCGGGCGCTCTTGATACACCACAAGCAACGCTGTCATCTCTTGTTATGCTTTCTGATGAAGAACGAACGCAAATTCTTGAAAATTTCAATGATACGGCGATGGATTTCCCCGAAGATATGTTGATACACGAGTTCTTCGAAGAACAAGCAGATAGAACACCCGACCATACTGCTGTCATATACAAAAATCAAGTCCTCACCTATCGCGAATTGAACGAGCGAGCCAATCAGGTCGCGGCGTTTTTGCGTAGCAAAGGTGCTTGTTCCGATCAGGTTATCGGGATTGCAATGTATCGTTCTTTTGAGATGATTTCAGGACTTTTAGGCATTATTAAGTCAGGTGCCGCATATTTGCCGATTGATCCGAATTATCCATCAGACCGAATTCGCTATATGCTTGAAGACAGTCGTGCAATACTGCTCTTAACGCAAGATGCGTTAGTCGGTCGCTTTGAAGTAGCGCAGGAAGTAGTCTCCCTTTCCGATCCAGAAATCGCAAGGCAGTCCTGTGAGAATCTTCCGAGAATTTCCTCGCCGTCGAGTCTTGCATATATCATTTACACATCCGGCTCGACTGGACGTCCCAAAGGAGTTATGGTCGAGCACAAAGGCGTTGTGAATCGTTTGTTTTGGGGGAATCAGAGATATCCTATCACAAGCGAGAGCGTCATTTTACAGAAGACCCCTTTTACTTTTGATGTATCTGTATGGGAGCTTTTCTGGTGGCCGCTTGCTGGGGCTTCTCTATGTATCCTTGAACCTGGCGGCGAGAAGGACCCGAATATAATTGTCGACACGGTGCAGAGAAACCATGTAACGACCATTCATTTTGTTCCTTCCATGCTTGCCGTCTTTTTGCAATATGTTGAAGAAACGAAGTGTACCGATCGTCTTTCTTCGATTCGGCAATTTTTCGCAAGCGGAGAAGCCATAACTCACGCTCATGTACGCCAGTTTAACCGTCTTCTCAATCAGAAAACAAAAGCGGAGCTCCATAATCTGTATGGGCCGACCGAAACGACAGTCGAAGTAACCTATTTCGACTGTTCTCCGGATGTATCCCTTTCTTCTATTCCCATTGGAAGACCCATCGGAAATGTGAAAGCATATATTCTCGACGCATCCATGAATCTTCTTCCGATTGGTATTGCCGGGGAGCTCTATATCGGTGGTGTCGGTGTCGCGCGCGGATATGTCCGTAGTCCGGAGCTGACGTCTTCAAAATTCGTGCCAAATCCGTTTGTGCCAGGGGATCGCCTATACAAAACGGGAGATCGCGCAAGGTGGTACCCTCGCGGAGATATTGAATATCTTGGCAGGATGGATTTCCAAGTCAAGATACGAGGCTTCCGAATTGAACTTGGCGAAATTGAGGAACGGTTTCTCGCTCACAGGAATGTAACGGAAGCCGTTGTAATAGGTGTGGAAAATGGTGGCAACCCTTATCTGTGCGCCTACCTAGTCGTCAAGCAGGAAACAGGCATTGAACAGCTTCAGTTATTTCTTTCGGAGAAACTCCCCGAATATATGATCCCCTCCCATATTCTCTTCCTAGACAAGATGCCGTTATCGGCAAACGGGAAAGCGGATCGCAAGTCGCTTCCATCACCAAACCAATTTGAACGACCCGACACGGAGTATGTCGAGCCTGAAAATGATATGGAAAAGGCAATTGCAGAAATATGGATGTCCCTTCTTCACATAGAGAAAATGAGTGCAACGGAGTCGTTCATGGATCTTGGCGGAGATTCCCTGCACGTGATCTCTCTCGTTACAAAAATTCATAAGACAATGCATATAGATGTATCGATCCCTGATGTTTTTTCGCACCCAACCGTGCGTAGTCTTGCAAGTCTTCTCGGAGACGCGGAAAAGCAAGTGTTTTCGCATATTCTGTCTCTGCCAGACCAGGCAAGTTATCCTGTCTCTTCTGCACAGAAACGGCTCTATATTTTGCATCAGTTGGAATATGAAGACACCAGCTATAACCTGCCCGGCGCTATGCTCATTACTGGCAAGTTGAATCTGGAAAGACTGGAAAAATCATTTTGTACGATTATCTCTCGACACGAATCCCTTCGCACGTCTTTTGCGATGGAAGACGATTCGCTTGTCCAGCGAATCCACAAAGAAGTGCCTTTTCATGTAGAAATGATCGATCGAGGGAAGAAAGAACTCGCTGAATTGATTTCCCTTTTTGTTAGGCCTTTTGCATTATCCGCTGTCCCGCTAATGAGAGTCGGAATCATTACCTTGTCCGAGCAAAAACACTTACTTCTATTTGATATGCATCATATCATTTCGGATGGAGCTTCGATCCGCTTATTGATCGAAGAATTCCTTCGTGTAGAGAAAGGGGAAGAGCTCCCTGTTCTTCCTATCCAATATCGTGATTTCTGCGCTTGGCAACAGGCAGAGAATCTTGGGTCAAGACTTGCGGAGGATGAAGAATTCTGGCTGGCTCACTTCGCCGGTGAAATACCCGTTTTGAACCTTCCTACTGATTTCCCGAGGCCGCCGCGCAAAAGTTTCCACGGGAAGAAAACAAAGATTGTCGTTCCGGCTGCACTTTGTGCTCAACTTCGGGGACTTGCACTATCCTGTCAGACCACGCTCTTTTCGGTGCTTTTTTCCGCATATAATGTGCTTCTGGCAAAATACTGCTCGCAGGAAGATCTTGTTGTCGGGATTCCCGTTTCTGGACGAACACATTCGGATGTAAGCAAACTCATCGGGATGTTTGTTAATACCCTTGCGATAAGGACATTCCCGGAAAGTGAAAAGACGTTCGTGTCATACTTGTCTGACGTGGCAAATACACTGGTGCAAGCCTATGACCATCAGTCCTATCCTTTCGAGAGACTCGTCGATAAGACAGGGGTGCGTCGGGATTTGGCTCGAAATCCACTCTTCGATACCGTCTTCATTCTGCAAAACCCAGAGCTTTCTACGATGCAGATTGAGGATGTAACATATTCTCCCTATACAATTGATCCGCACACGGCAAAATTCGATCTTACTCTCGAAGTCTTTGAGCGAATGGACGAAATGGAAATCCGTGCGGAATATTGTACCGACATTTTCGAAGAGAATACGGTTCAGAAAATGCTGTCGCATTATCTGAACGTTCTATCCTCCATCTGCAATCTCCCGGATCAACAGATCGCATCGATCAGCTTGCTCTCTGTGCTAGAAAAGCACGAGCTTCTCCATACATTTAACCAGACCGACACGGATTATCCGAAGTCCCTCGTCGTACAAGAGATTTTCGAGAAGAAGGCAATGCGATGGGCTGACCGCACCGCACTGATTTTCGAAAATGAGACGTGTACATACCAGATGCTAAATGCAAGAGCGAATAAAATGGCGCACATACTGCGCAAGCGAGGGGTATTGCCTGATACGATTGTTGCCGTTTCCATATCTCGCGGGATCGATGTAATCGCAGGTATATTGGCCGTCCTCAAGGCTGGCGGTGCCTATCTGCCAATCGATCCGACTTTCCCGCCCGACAGGCTTCTTTACATGCTGTCTGACAGTCATGCCGCACTTATTCTGACGCAAGACGAATATATCCCGACTTTTGCCGCCTCAGATATTCCTTGTATCACCTTCTCTGAGGAGAGTTTCCCTGAGCAATCCATCGCAAATCCAGCCCTTGTCAACAGTCCCTCAGACCTTATGTATATTATCTACACATCTGGATCAAGCGGTCACCCCAAAGGCGTCATGATTACACATCAGAATGTTGTTCGTCTCATGAAAAATGATCGTCCTTTGTTTTCATTTTCTCACAAAGATACATGGACGCTCTTCCACTCCTTGTGTTTTGATTTCTCTGTCTGGGAGATGTACGGCGCGCTTCTTAACGGAGGCAAACTTGTCATAGTTGCGAAAGATGATGCAAAAGACACAAAAAAATTCCTCAAATTATGCAAACGCCACAAAGTGACGGTACTTAACCAGACACCCGGCGCTTTCTATAATTTCATCATGGAGGAACTCCTTGACCCGAAGGCAAATCTTCTTCTTCGTTATGTCATTTTTGGCGGAGAAGCACTGAAACCATCCGTCCTTCTTCCTTTTCACAAGAAGTATCCTGAGACAGAACTCATTAATATGTACGGAATTACCGAGACCACCGTTCACGTCACCTTCAAGAAACTTCATACGTCTGATATGAAGAAGGGTATCAGCAACATTGGCAAAGCGATTCCTACCCTGAAAACATACATACTTGATAAGAATCACTGTCTTCTGCCCATTGGCATACCCGGGGAATTGTGCGTAAGTGGAGACGGCGTTGCACGTGGATATCTGGGGAATATCGGAATGACGGAGCAGAAATTCATACCGAATCCATTCGGCGAGGGACGGCTCTATTGCTCGGGAGATTTAGCACGTGTGAGCGCAAACGGCGAGCTTGAGTATTTAGGAAGAATCGATAATCAGGTCAAGATTCGCGGATATCGGATTGAGCTTGGTGAAATCGAATCTGAGATCATGCGGTATCCTGGCATGAAAGAAACTATCGTTTTGTCGAGAGAAACACGATCCGGCGACAAGAAGCTACACGCATATTATGTCTCGGACAGCGATCCGTCTCCCGCTGATCTCCGTGAGGCTCTTCGCAAGGAACTTCCCGATTATATGGTGCCTACCTTTTTTACGAAACTGCAGAAAATCCCCCTGAATAGAAACGGGAAAGCCGATCGGAAAAGTCTGCTACTGACAGAAGTTGTGCCAGATATCTCAACGGAATACGTTGCTCCTGTATCCGATTTGGAGAAGGAAATCGCAGACGTCTGGGCAAATATTCTCGAAGTCGAAAAAATAGGCGTTTCCGATTCCTTCTTCGATATGGGGGGAGACTCTCTATCGGCAATACGCGCAACTTCCCGCTTGTGCGAGATGAATCATTCTCATACGCTTTCCGATTTATATCAGAATCCGACGATTCGGCAACTCAGCGAGAAAATCCTATGTCAAGCAACGCAAGTCGATTCTCTGACAGGTATGAAGGAGGCTCCTTCCATTTTGGTAAGACTGTCCTCCGGGTCCGCGCCAGCGTCTTCAAACATCATCTGTTTCCCATATGGCGGAGGAAACGCTTTCTCTTTCTATTCTTTTTCTGCTTCTTTTGCGAAAAAATCTCACAAATACAATGTGTATGGTGTAAATCTTCCCGGACACGACCTTGATGGTGGCGACTTACTTCGTACCGAAGAAATATCGAGAAGCGTTTTCTCGGAGATTCTCGAATGCATTCCCGGCGAAATTATTCTCTATGGTCACTGTGTCGGGAATGCGCCGCTGCTTGAGACGGCGCGCCTGCTTGAGGAAGAAGGTCGGCATGTCAAAGCCCTGTTCTTCGGAGGCATTTTCCCCCCTGAATATGCCCAAATATACGGAAGACATTTTGACCCATGGATGCTACATTCCGATAGACGAATTATTCGTTATCTTCATGAGATTGGCATGCCCAAAGAAACGCTTCTCAACGACTATGCCCATAATATGCTGCGATCCTTTCGGCATGATGCAAGAAGCTATTATCGATATTTCCATGCAAATACCGAAAAATTTGCTAAGCGCCTTCAAATACCTGCCTATAGTATTGTTGGAGAAAACGATACCGTTACTTCTCATTTTCGAAGAAAATACAAAAAATGGTCTCGTTTCGTTGACAATATTGACTTGCACGTGATTGAAGATGCCGATCACTATTTTCTCCGATCTCATGCGGATGAATTGTCCGACTATATATATTCGACGCTGGAAGAAATCATGCCGAAAAGGGAGGAGGAATAAAAACTATGACAGACGCAGCTTTCGTTCTGCTTCATGTATCGACACTTCTCATCTTTGCAATCATTTTTTTCATTTCTCGTATGCGAAGTAAGAAAGCGATTCATTATATTTCGCTATCTCTTGGCATCACAATATTTGTCTGGACAGGAAGTCTTCTTGCCGAGTACTATGCAAGAGCACTATTTCACTTCAGCGGCATGTTCTTTGTGAATCTCTGCTTCTCTTCCGCCGCTTTCGTCTCGGTTCTGATCTTCTTTTTGGGGGAAGCCTTCCAAGGAACCTTTTCGATGAATTGGTTGAACAAGGTGCTGTTATCGCTCCCAGTCATAAACGCAGTTTTCGTCTGGACAAACCCGCTTCACCATCTATTCTTTGTGCATTATTCCACGAACAATGATGAGCTGCAGCGTGGCCCCATTGCAACGGGTCAGGCTATCATTGCCTATGTTCTCATAGCCATCGGTCTTTACCTTCTTGTTTCTTTCTCCCTTAAAAACACGGGTATCCTGTCGCAGCAATCTCTCCTGCTATTCATAGGCTCGTTGGTTCCGATCATCGTTGATCTCTCCTATGTCTTGAATATTTTTCAGTTTCCACTCTATTTCGAGCCGATTTCCTTTTCCTTTGGGGTGGTTTGTTTTATGGTGGCAATATTCAAATATGACTTCCTCAACATTATTCCGTTGGCTTTACAAACCATTGTTGATCATATTTCGGATAGCTACCTCGTGATAAATGAGAGTTATGAGATCATCGAATACAATCGGACGCTTACGGATCAATTCGGTGACTTCATGAATATTAGGCGCAGGATGAAGCTTTCCACCTGCGTAGATATCATCCGAGATTTATCCAGAACGTACGAAGATGATTTTGAAAGACTACTGGAAAGATCCATTTATGAGCACGCCTCCTTTCATATTGACAAACATTTTCATTGGCAAGGTTTTGATAAGACATTTACCATCGAAATTACACCCATATTTTTCAAGACGCGGCACATGGGAACAATCATCTTGCTCAAGGATATTACTGAGCAGACCAAAGCCTTTGAAATTGTGCGCCAGACACAATCACAGCTTATCGAAAGGGAACACCTTGTATCCCTAGGTCATCTGGTAGCCGGAATCGCACATAATCTTAAGACACCCATCATGTCCATTTCCGGAGCGCGAATTGCCATGTGCGACTTGATTTCTGAGTATGAAGAGTCCGTTGATAATCCTCTTGTCACACCAACCGATCATAAAGAAATTGCACGTGAAATGCGAGAATATTGCGAAAAGATTCAGACGTACTGCGCCTATATGTCTGACATAATCAGCACGGTTAAGGGACAGGCCGTATCATTTACAGCGACAACAACGGATCATTTTCTACTGTCAGAGCTTCTGAAAAGAATTGATATCCTGATGAATCATGAGCTATGCAAATTGGGTTGCGAATTGGTGATTACTTGCGATGAGGATGCAAATACAATCATTTCTGGAGATATCAACAGCCTCGTGCAAGTCATCAATAATCTCATTTCTAATTCCATTGAAGCCTACGAGGGTGAGGCAGGGAAAATACGTTTGCATGTGTGGATAGAAGATCGTTTCATTCATTTTTCTATAAGCGATGATGGGTGCGGAATCCCATATGATGTTCAGATCCGATTGTTTAAAGAAATGATTACAACCAAAGGCAAAAACGGAACCGGACTCGGTTTATATATGTCTTATTCGACCATTGTCGGTAATTTCAAGGGAAAACTGTTCTTTGAATCTTTGCCCGGCAAAGGGAGTACATTTCATATTTCCGTCCCATTCATTTCAAGTCAAATTTCTGGAGGTAAGAAAAGTGAGAATTAAAAAGGCGTCAAATTCATCGATTTATAAGATTCTTGTGCTGGATGATGATCTCGGAATCATCGATTCGCTCTCCATTGTGCTGAAGCGAATCGGCTATGATGTTGACGGGACAACATCCCCCCTTGACGCTATCGGACAAGTTCACGATGGTAATTACGATCTTCTTATCCTCGATTACATGATGGAACCCATAAATGGCGATAAAGTGGTCGAGAAAATACGCGAATTCAATAAAGAACTCTATATTCTTCTCCTAACGGGACATAAAGATATGGCACCGCCCCTCGAAACAATCAAGGCTCTGGATATCCAGAGTTATTGTGAGAAAACGGATAAATTTGATCAGCTTATTCTGCTTGTAGAGTCAGCAATCAAGTCAATCATGCAAATGCGGATAATCAAGAATTTCCAGACAGGACTGAATCGTATTCTTGAAGCGGTTCCGAAGATCTATCAACTACAACCGATCGGGACCATTCTACAGGGGATTCTTGTCGAATTAATGAACTTTGTCAGTAGCGAAAACGCCTTCATTCTTGTAGATGACACTTTCGAAATCAGTAATACACAGAGCAGCATATACAAGGGAATCGGCCAATACAATTGCGGAATTGAGCATTTTATGTCCATTCTTGACCACGATTTGATGGAAAGAATCGGATATGCGAGAAGCATGCAGCAAATTGAATGCATGGATACAGGAATCATTTTCCCGCTCGTGAACGAGTACCACCAGCCCATGGGGGTCATTTACATTGAAAGTGAAGATTATAAGAATGAAATAAAGCTTCTGAGTATCTATGCCAACCAAGCCGCAGCGGCAATCAACAACGCCTTTCTCCATTCCCTGGTCAACACGAAAAATGACGAGCTGAATCGGACCTATACGGAATTGCAGAAGACCTATCTTGATACCATTGAAGCCCTTCGTATGACGGTAGATGCGAAGGATGATTATACGTGCGGACACTCCGATCGCGTAGCATTTTTCTCGAAGATCGTTGGCCGCGGCATGAATTTATCCGATGAAGATATCATTATTCTCACAACTGCTGGCATCTTTCATGATATTGGGAAAATCGGCACTGCGGACGACATCTTACGCAAATCTTCCAAACTCACGCGCGACGAATACGACATAATTAAACAGCATCCTCTGAAAGGCGCTCATATTCTATCTGCACTGACAATGTTTCATAACGTTGTACCACTCGTTAAATATCATCATGAATGGTATGACGGGTCTGGTTATCCTACTGGACTGAAAGGCGAGAAAATCCCTCTTCTCGCCAGAATTCTATCTGTGTCCGATGCCTATGACGCGATGACATCAGATCGCCATTATCGGACAAAAATGGACGTCGATCATGCTAAGGAACAATTGATTAGCGGAAAAGGAACGCAATTTGATCCCGATATCGTAGATGTATTTATTCGCGAAATCGTTGACCGAGCACCCGAAATCATGCACGAAATTGAAGAGACCTATTCGCAAATTCCGCAGAATCTTGTGGATGAACCTCAGTAGATTTTCTCCTTCTGGATTACCTCTTCATTCAGATTTTTGAGGATAAGAAGCCCATCTTCGAGAATCATGTAGGTTCTAGGATGATTCTCTTTCGGAAGAGAAACCGAACCCGGATTCACGTACAAATATCCGCTCTTATGCCTGATTGCAGGAATGTGCGTATGTCCTGTAAGTAGGATATCCCCTGTCTGTAGTGGCGGTGGGTTATTCTCGCCAAAGAGATGCCCGTGCGTCGCAAAAATCGTATGCCCGTCCAAAATAATCGGCATATAGTCTGCCATGATTGGGAAATCCAGAACCATCTGATCCACTTCTGCATCACAATTCCCGCGAACACATAGAAGAATGTCCTTATGCGCGTTCAGAAGCGAAATCACTTCCTTTGGCTCGTATACATCGGGAAGGCAATTTCTTGGCCCATGATAGAGATAATCTCCAAGGAGAATCAACTTATCCGCTTTCTCTGTCGCGTAAGCAAGAAAAAGTTGCTTCGTGTATAAATATGACCCGTGTAGGTCAGATGCAATCATCCATTTCATTCTCTTCACTCTTTCATACGATCATATTCGGTTCTATGTGTATCATACAACAAAAAACACGTTATTTCTCCCCTCCTCATATGCTTGATAAACGAAATTCGCTAAACCCTTGCATTTGACGAAGCGAGAATTCCGTGTAGAATAAAAGGTATTCGTTTGCCCTATATAAGGAGATAAAATGTTTTGCAGGAAATGCGGAAATGAAATTCCAGATACAAGTCGTTATTGCGGAAAATGTGGGGCAAAAGTCGTTTCATCTGAGGAATTTGCGGCGCAAGCGCGCAGCGCAGCCTTTCGGACGGAAATGAATGCCAGAATGATGGAGTCACCTCCCTTTACATACGAAAACTATGCGAAAAAGAGGCGGCTCGTCTCCACAAAACAGAATCCCGAGCTTGCGGATACACATGCAAGACTCCTCGATTTATTATCTTTGTTTTTTGGGTGTGGCAGTCTTTTTCTGTGTAAAATCCCCCTTGTATCGATTCCGCTATCTCTTGCCGGGCTTGTTCTCGGAATCATTGGACTCGCATCGAATCGACCCAGCATGCAAAATATATTAGGAATCATCCTTTCCTTATTGGGCATTTTTGTTATGGCAATCCTCCTTATGCTTTCTTTACCAAGCCTGCTTGCTTGATGACTCTCCCCAAAAATCTGAATCGAACGAGGTATCTTCATGCACGACACAATGATTGCTTTTCTTTTTGCCGCTGCGACAGTGGTTCTTGCTGAAATGGGTGATAAAACACAACTTCTTGCCATGGCTTTTGCAGCAAAGTACAAACCAGCAAAGGTCATGCTCGGGGTTTTCATTGCAACTGTACTGAATCACGGACTTGCCGTGGTAGTCGGCAATTTTATCACGCGTTTTGAACATATTCAGATCTGGATTCGCGCCATTGCCGCGCTTTCTTTTATCTTCTTCGGATTATGGACCCTGCGCGGTGACAAGCTTGACGGCGAAGAAAACAAGAAGACAAGATTTGGACCCGTCATAACGGTTGCCATCGCTTTTTTCCTGGCCGAAATGGGAGACAAGACTCAGCTCGCAACCATTTCTCTTGCTACGAAATTCCCACATAGTCCAGTAGGCATACTGATCGGAACAACCACTGGCATGCTAATAGCCGATGGTGTCGGCATTATAATTGGGGTCGTGCTTCGCAAGAAGATCCCGGAAAGAGCCGTCAAACTCGTTTCCGCTGCTGTCTTCATCTTGTTTGGTCTCATTGGTTGCTATCAGTTTATTCATAGCGAGTTTTCGATCTCTATTCAACTTGAAATTGCGATCCTATTGATCTTGTCGATTATTTCTGCCACCGCTTCCATTATTTTGATCCGGAAAAACAATACCACCTTATCCTCCGCGAATCCCTTGGATGATTCGATCTGCCATGACAACAACACGTGATATTCGGAAATCATTTGTTCATATTTTTCAGGCGTTTTAGCAGAATTATCCTGTGCAAATTGGTTAGGTTGCAGTATTGAATCGATTCTCGGATATCGTCTATACTCCTTGTATAGATAGGAGGATTTCATTATGAAACTGAGCGCAAGAAATCAAATCAAAGGTACGGTTACTTCTATTACC
>JBPOHB010000027.1:0-2973 GCA_052036055.1 Bacillota bacterium
GTAATGGAATTGTTGATCGTAATTTCTTCTGCCAGAACAGAAAACACACAATTAGCAACTGTGTCAGACGACGATCCAGGAACTTTGGCGGAAGCCGCCGCCGCATATCCGCTATATACTGGATACCCGGAAGGTGGTGCGGCCTCATTCGGATCAGTAGGTGACAGAAGGGACACACCGGAAGTTGTTTCGTGCATGGTATATCCTGCCAGAGAGTCGAAGTCGACATTGTAAATCTTGATTCCGGATTTATCAGTAGACTTCAGCGTAATGGATCCGCTGGCAGAGAAAGGAATCAGGCTGGTGCTATTGTATGCATCTGGGTTACCAGACGCCAGAAGGTTCACGGCAACAAGATTAACAGCGGAACTTCCAAGATCGGGAACGGAAAACGTTCCGATCGTACCCGTTCCGGTAACAAGCTTGATATTATAGGAAGGGACACTATTTGGAACGCCGCTACTTGCGACTCGGCTTAGCACGGTCTTAATTGCTGCAATCTGGCTTTCCACACTTGTCGATACATCCGTTCTTACCACCCAATAATTATCAGTCAAATCAAGAATAGCGGAAGAAGTGGACGCAGCAGGGAGTGCGCTGTATATATTGATAGCCGAAGAGTAGGTCGAACCGTTGGATGTACTATAGCGAGCATATCGGTATTCGCTCGGAACGTATGTCCCGGCATATTGGTATCGCTGAATATAAACATAGCCGCGATTTCCGGTCTGTGTGAGAGACAGTGTCCCCGCAAATACATTCCTGTATGTTGAGAAGGGAACATCGCTTCCAGAATCGGTATCCTCAATCTTGATCGAATTAGCAGACGTATTCGCGCTACTTCCATCAATCGTCAGATCGTAATAGTAGTTATTTGTGGAACGATTCATACTCACAATTCCGTAACCAGGACAAGTCTTGACGCTTCGGATGATGAGTCCGTCAAAATTATGTTGACCAGAAGAACTATAAATATTAATCGCGACATTCTTCGAGGAATAGGCCGTATTCGAAGCGCCAACATTCTGAATGACACAGTTCTTCATTACAAGTCCCACCGTGCCATCCCATGGAGAAGCAACACCAGAAATAAAGAAGAAGTATTCGCCGCGATTCTTGATCGTGGTCATATTTCTGCTTAGTCCATCAAAAATGAGATTCTCATAATAGACGTTCTGATTCATAATGATGTTGCGCTCGATTGCTCCATCACTGCGAGCAGATTTCGTGAGAGATGCAGTCGGATCACCACTTGCATTCTCATACAAGCCGACGAGCGAAAGGTTTGTCTGAGAAAAGCGCGTATAAGCCGTGGAATCCGAATCGTTATAAACACCCGAATCAAAGAAAATCGTAGTATTCGCAGCGAAAATACTGACAGACTGCCCCGCAGCATTTGTCACCTTCATTGCATTAATATCGCTTCCGACGACAACACCTGCGAGAGGATAGGTAACGCCCTGATATGCAACCGAAGTCAGAGAAGATTTGGTCGCATCCTGAGTAACAAGATAGTAGACAGGAGAGCCATCCGAAAATGTATTGGTGGCGGAGACATATGTCGAATCTGCGTCATCACTTGTCGAGAAATTCCCAGTGATCGTATCTGAAGTGGTGCCATCATCGACAGTGACAGAAGCAATGACAGAAAACGGAAAGACACTAGCGACAAAAAAAGCGGAAAGCAGAAACGCAAACAGGCGTGCAGAAAACGGTGTCTTGCGCGGACGAGCAACTGAATTCTTAATTGACATGTATAATTCCCCCGAAAGTCTCACAACGAAGCGCCACAAAGGCGCTGTTGCCCTAATAAATAATGATTCACATAGCGTTCTTCTATCAATAAGAAGAACCAATCCAATACCATCAGCTGGCTTCCTCACGGCAACCGCAACGCAAGCTGTGCTTTCCCCAAAGCACAGCGTATATGCTGCTCCAAACAATAGTATCCTGTACTATATCCAGATTACTCGTGCGCGAGGAGCGTGTCAATTTATTTTTCTTGACAAATGGGGCAATTTACACAATTTGTACACTTTTATGTAATATAAATATAATATTTCCCTCGCATCAACGAATTTGGCATTACTGTTCGTAGCTCTGCTCATCCAAGTACAAGTTGATGCGGCTCTCCATACTGGAGATAACATCTCCAAGCGGCTTGCCCTCGATGTAATACGAATTGCTTTCTTCCTGTAAAATGATTCCGAGATAACCGTCATATAAGTAGATTGAGTTAAGCGAGTCGATGGCATCGTAAAAGCCTTGCGCGTCTTCACTTGTCATTGGATCGGTAGAGTAGAGAGACGCTAAGACCTTGTCGGCACTATTTTGAAGCGTCGGATCCATAGCCTTACTGACTTGATTTTCGAGAGCACTCGTAAGGACGGGAATCCTCTCTGTCTCGGAAATGCTTGTCTGAACAGTCTCAGAAAGCATAATCTTGATGAATTCCCAGCAGGCAGATGAATCGGATGCTCCGCTCGAAATGGCTACAACGCTATTAGGGACACATACTCTTGCACTGTCATAGACAGAGGGTATCCCAACGTACAGGATTCCTTCATCCGACATTTCGGAGAAGCTTTTATAATCATACGCGCAGCGAAGAGTGGTATTTATAAAACAAAGCTGATTCTGGCTGAAGAGGGATTGATCGTCATTTGCGTACACATTTGCATCCGTATCCAGTGCTCCGAATTTGTCCCCGTATTCGAGAATCGCTTGGAAATCCTCTTCAGATATGCTGAATTCTTGATTCTCATCATCATAAAAAGAGGACAAGGAGTATTGAATAGCAGAGTTTACCAGCCCTGTCTTATAGGAATTGACGAACGTACTTCCTTCAAAGGTATCACCGATCTGCATGACCTCGGAAATGGTAACCGAAGGATCATTTCCAACGGAGGAAGGACGAGCAACAAATCCCAGAATACTAAAGGATGGGAACAGGCAGTAGCATGCCCCATTGGT
>JBPOHB010000091.1:0-10976 GCA_052036055.1 Bacillota bacterium
ATTTTTCGCCAAAGAAGGAAGCATACGATTTATCCCGCAATGAGCTTTGGCGTCCCGTTTTTTTTGTTGGCACTCGCATTTGCCGTGCAGAGCGTGCATCCTTTTGGTGATGCAATGATCCTGACGGTTGACCTCTATCACCAATATGCGCCCTTTTTGGCTGAGTTCAGACACAAGATCTTATCGGGGGATAGCTTATTCTTCTCTTGGAATATTGGACTGGGGACGAATTTCTGGTCGATTTTCGCCAATTATGAATCAAGTCCGCTTAACTTTCTGATTCTCTTATTCCCAGCCAAGTATTTGTCGGATGGAATTGCATGTATTGCCTGCCTGCGAGCAGGGCTTGCGGGACTATTCTTTTCGTGGTTGATTCGCGATATTGACAACAACCGCGAAGATTTTTTCATGACGGCTTTTGCAACGATGTATGCGCTTTGCGGTTGGGTGCTGACAAATTTCTGGAATATCATGTGGCATGATGCGATAGCGATGCTGCCGCTTGTCATATTGGGTTTGCGCCGACTCATGAGGGATCGGAAACCGGTTCTTTTCTGCCTGAGCCTGGCAATATGTGTATGGTCGAACTTCTACGCAGGCTTTTTCGTATGCTTATTTCTGTGCTTATATGCACCGGTTTGTTATTTATCGATAACAGCAAGAATAACGCTTCGGAATTTCTGGGCGGCACTTTGGCGTTTCGTTCTGTATTCCGGCATAGCCGGAGGCATGACAGCGATGCTGATATATCCGACTTGGAAGACCCTGCAGAGTGCTTCTGCGACGGGCGATACTTTCCCTACAGATTATTCGCTGACCCAGAATATATTTGACTTCCTGAGCCGCTTCTTCCTTGGCAGTCATCCGAATATCCGTGACGGAATGGCAAACGTCTATTGCGGGGTTGTCATGTTTATTCTCATTCCGCTCTTTTTCCTGTGTACGAAGATCCGCTTGCGAGAGAAGATTTCATACGGCCTTCTTCTTGCATTCATGTACCTGAGTTTTTCCAATCGAATACTCAATTTCATTTGGCATGGCATGCATTTCCCGAACCAGATTCCGTACAGGGAATCCTTCATCATGTCATTTATCCTAGTAATTATGGCATACAAAGTTCTTCGCAATCTCAAATCCTTCACAATACAAGAAGTAAGCTTTGTATCTGTATCGGCACTTTCATATCTTGTCCTTTATGAGAAATTCGGCGTGACAGTGGCAGGAAGTCTTGACGAGATGATTCCAATTGCAGCAACTGCACTGTTCATCATCGCATATACGGTCCTCTTTCGTTCCATTTTGCAAAGCAGCAAGAAGTACAATACCCAAAGAATTCTTCTGGGAGGGCTCATCCTTCTTGAAGTATTGATTGCAACGCAGATGTCGATTGGTACGGTTGCCGAAGAGGAATCCTTCACGAATTGGGACTTCTATGGCAAAAGCGAGTCGGAAGTAACGACATTTGTGGAAGAGGCAGAGGCATCCGGGACAGGAGACGGGTTCGCGCGAACGGAGATGTATCCTGCCTTCATCAGTAACGAGACGGCGGTATATCATGTAAAAGGTCTGTCTGTGTTTTCATCAACCGAACGCGAATCATATATCCAATTTGCAAAAGCTCTCGGATTTCATAACAATGGAATCAATGGAACGCGCAATTTCGGACTGACACAGGTGACGGCATCTCTTCTTGGCATCAACTATCTTATTGATGTAAACGGGGATTCCCTCATACCCAATGGATATACGGAAGTTGACAATGATTTGGGACTAAGAATTGTACAAAACACCGATGCACTCTCTGTCGGATACATGGTATCCTCGTCTGTGCTAAGTTATCAGCCGGATACCACAAGCATGCCATTTTTGTCTACAAATGCCTTCATTGAAGCGCTCGGGGAGGTCGATGTATACAAGTCGGAGCTACTAAAAGAGGAAACAAATACAAATGCGACTTTTTCTTCTGGCAATGCACAGAACGGATACGGATACACGGTTGCAATGAGTAACACGTACACGGAAATCAATGTGAAACCACAGGCAAGAGTCAACGGATCACATCTGTTTTTATACGTTACATATGCTGGCTCAAACTGCCCCAATATTGCGCTTACCGGTTTTGATGATGATCCGAGCTACGGCAACCCATCTACGCAGTCAGCGCGAAAAATGCAGATTATTGATATTGGCACCTATCAAGCCGGAACAGATCAAAGTATCAAAATATCATGGGATACAATAAATGCGGGAACGGTTATTGTGGCATGTTATAGTATTGAAGAAGAGGCCTATCAGGCGATGCTTACTGGTCTGTCGGATGAGCAACTTGAGATTACATCCTACGACGCAACACATATGAACGGAACCATCACGGCCAATACGGCCGGGGTTATGCTACTAACGATTCCGTACGATGAAGGATGGTCAGCAACCGTTGACGGAAAGAAGGCCGATATCGAAGAGATTGGTAGCGCAATCATGGGCATTTCACTTGACCCGGGGACACACGTAATTAAGCTGACCTTTGTCCCAGAAGGGTTTGTGACCGGACTAAAGATCACAGTGCTTTCCATTCTTCTGTTTGCCGGAACCTTTTTCCTTCCCTATTTACTCCGAAAATATCGGCAGATGCGAATGGGCCACGCGATCATGCTTGCAACAGAAGCGGGAAATGATCCGATCTTGCCAATAGATGAATCTCCGGAAATGGATGATGCGAACCCTGAAATAGAGGAATATCATGCGGACGAATGACTGCATAAGGTCGTTTCCCCAGACAAAATGATGCAAAAGGTTGGGAATGCGGCACAGAAGCGCAAACGTATGGCTTCTGGGAAAATGAATTGAGTCAACATGAAAAACACGAAAAACACGAGAAAGGCCAAAAGAAATGACGGAGAAGATCGACTATACGTATACGGATCTGGATCATCCTGCCCAATCCTATGTTGTCATAGATTTTGAGTGGAACCAACCGATACCATGGATCAAATCAAGCGTTGACCCCAAAGTACTCCCCGGCGAGATCATAGAAATCGGCGCTGTCAAAGTATCACTTACAGAATCTGGTTACTTCGTATCCGAGCCGTTTCACGTGATGATCAAACCAATATGCTACACAGTCATGAATCGAAACGTGTCAAAAGTAACGAACAAAATATCTTCGGATCTGCGATATGGTATGTCTTTTCAGGAAGCCTATGCCGAATTTGTTGCGTGGTGTGGAAATGATTACATACTATGTGGGTGGGGTAATTCTGATTTATCCATACTCAAATCGAATCTGCGTTTCCATGAGATGAATGCGGATCTGCATACGCTATTTCTTGATGTTCAGCCTCTGTTTGCGCGAGTTGCCGAAGGTATTTCGCAGCAAAGAAGTGTCGAATACGCGGTGGATTTTCTCAGAATTCCCAAGAAAGATGATTTTCACGCAGCGCATAGAGACGCAGAATATACGGGGCTCATCCTAAAAGAACTTCTGACCATTCTTGATTGCTTGCCAGATGATTCTCGCGATCAGCCTGTATCCGGACTATTCGATGTCAAAATCAACCATTATCTTCAGAATCCTGACCTGCATGCGGAGGCGAGCATTCGGACGCAGGTCTATAGTAATTGGGCATCATGCTTTGAGGATGCAGCAAAAGAGCCGGTCATTTGCCCCGCATGCGGAGCGCCACTCGAAATGCGTCTCTCATGGTTTCGCATGAAGAAATCCGCCTACGCACTCTGGGTATGTCCGAACCATAATCTTATTCAGGGTAGGATGCGCGCAAAGAAAACGCCTGATGGCAAAGCCTACGCGGCCGTCATTATCCGGCTGACCAATCCAGCATCTGCACGTGTCGTTGAAGAACGGTATGCGGAATATCTCGAATATGGCCATGCCGGGAAACCCGTACCAATCCTTGCAACTCAGGGATCGGTGTCGGAAGAAAAGGAAGATACGGAGGGGGAAGAGGGAGATTCTCACGGAGAGAAATAGCAATTATTGATCTCCAAGAGAAGGCGGATCCAGAAGCAGAAGCGCATTGGCCGCAAGGTCCAGATCTCTGAAAAGCTTTGCCGGTATCGTCCATTTGCTCCCGTTCTTTTTGGCATCAGCAATCAGTTCCATCAATAATGACAGACGAAGTGAAGGCGACATTCTTTTGAGCTTGTGAAGCGAGCCATTTCTTACGGCTGAAAGAATGCCGTCAGCGTCAATTTTCTTACGCCCCTTCTCATATTCTGCCTGGGATTCTTGTCGCTTTGCTCGCAAAATACGAAGAAAATCATCAGCGGATCGTGCTTGTTCTCTTGGGATTTTGTAAGCAAGTGCTGCCTGCTCAAATCCACTGACACCAATATCTTTGTACATACGCATCAGATTTTGGTATTCATCTGTTGGAATATAGTAGTGAATGCCGTCATACTTGCCGAAAGTCTTGTATGTGTCCAGATATCCCAGCTCGAAATTACGGGAGAGGATTTCGGGCGAAAGGTCAAGGGTTCCGCCAAGATCCATGCTATTACAAATATGCGTTATGCGAAGACGATCCGAAACAAGTGCACGATTCTTCTCGGAACGTATGTCAATTGCCACAATGTTTCTATATCCCCGACTGCTCAGCATATCCAGTGGCAAATTATCCGATATGCCGCCGTCCATATAGCGCTTCTCCTCGAATTTAACGATTTTGAGTCCGGGATATGCCGAACTAGCAAGCAGATAAGAGAAGAAGAGATCCTTAGGAATATCGCGTTTCCAAATTTTCACGGCGCTACGACTGGTAAGCTCAAACGTGCAAATGCCAAGATCAACGTCTGAGGCATAGACCGATTCGACAGAAAGATACGTAGTAAGTAGCTGCTGAAAAGGAGATTGATCAATACCTCCATTGAAAATAACCTCGCGAAGGAGCATGCCGGCGTGCTGTCGATCTAATAAATTATCTGAAACAAGTCCGTGTGGCTCAGACAAGTGCACACACTGATCCATCCGGATATTTGCCCACATATCATAAGCCTTCTGATAGTCCCCCTGTGCAATGAAGGCTCCGTTGACTGCCCCGATCGATGGTCCGGCAACTGCACAACAAGAAATGCCAATTTCTTCGAGTGCCTTCCATGCTCCGATCTGATAAATTCCTTTTGCTCCGCCACCTGCAAGTGCAAAAGCATAATTTTCCATACATGGCCTCCGTTTCTGTCCCTTCTTTGCATGTTAAAAGTCATAGTTTATTTACAAATCCAGATAAATTCCCGTTGATTTCTATCCGTTATTATGTATAATAATATTAGAGCACAAATGTTTGTTGCTCCGCTCTGCATGTAATTATATCCTTTATTCTTTGGAGGGTCACTATTATGAGAAATGTATTGTTTGTCGGGCGCAGATCGCGCCGTATGAAGGTTGACACGCGCAGCCGATCGGGAGCGATGCTTCTACTTGTTCTCATTGTTATGGCCGTCGGGCTGATACTTATTACATCAGCTCTGGCGCTTACTTTTGCCACACGGGAAGACTACTATACGCAGTCCGAAGCAAGTCAGGCAAGACTGACAGCCACATCCACTGCGAAGACGGTAGTGGATGCTGTTCTGAATTCCGATATCACCGATGCTGATTTGGAAGCACTTGCTGACAACGTCGACGCATACGGAGTGAAGGGTACGACACTGCTTGCTTCTTCAGCTACTGGCGGCGTGGACACTGCCTCGCAATCTCTATCAAGTTCGGTCTCTCCGGGACTATCTGGATCGACGGGAGTATCATATACTTCTGTTCGCGTTTATAACTATAACGACACGGTTATTGCCATTGAGGTTAAGACCGCCTTGAATGCATTGGGCGGTGCAACGGCTGAGACAGAGACCGTTACGGCATTCCTTCAGTATAACAAGCCGGTCGTTACAGACGGAGCGTTTAATAATGTTGTTCTTGCCGGTGGCGAGGGCAGCACCATTGAGGTTGGACAGACAATTATCGGATACCTTGAGAGTGGAGTGACCGGCAAGACAAATACTGCCGTATTACACGGCAATGTAACACTTGCCACAAGCCAGTCACTTGTTACTTCTACGCTTATTTTGGATGGCAAATCGACGATTGGCGGAAACACGGTATACGCACACGATGTCATATATTATGGGGACGATGCCGGAATCGTGCTACCCTCGAGCGGAACGATTACGCTTAATGCCAACTTGTATTTCATTCGCAACACGGCAAATACGAAGATGTTCTTTGACACCGCTGGAAACCAGATTACTGCAACCGGCGCTGGCGGATGGACCGTTAATGGAGCGGTATATCTTGAGAATACGGCACTCAATTCTGCAAACTGGGATATCCTTACTGCGACAAGCGGCATTATGGTATGTGATGGTTCATCCTATACGAATCCTGCTGCAGACAGTGATATTACTACAAACGTTTACGTTGGTACCAATGGCAGTACTGTGACCTATGGTAACAATGGCGGGACAGCTACAGTAACCAATACGACATCTGGGAATTCGTCGACAGTGACGGCACTTATTGCATCACTTAAGGCAAATGCAACTACATATCGGGCAAAGATAGAGGGCGCTTCTGCGACGGGACTGCGTCAGGTTCTGACGACAGCGGAAGCTACATCTTCTTTTGCAGGCGGGATAGATACACTCAGTGAGGTTCAAGCTTCAGGCGCAACCTGTATCGATTCCGATCTGTATGGCACTTCTGGAACGAAGACCTATACGGCAGGGAATTACTATATTAATATCTCAAATAAGAATGTCATCGGATCATCAGGCTACGCAGATACAGATGTAAGAGTGTTGCAATTTGATCTCTCTGGCGGAAGTATTACCATATATGTCTGTGGATCTGGCACACTGAATATCCAGAATGGACTGATTAAGTTCATTAATGGAACAGATTCCTTTACCGGCAAAATCATCTTATTACCTAGCGTTAAGGTGAATATTGAACCGAATAACCGTTTAGTAGACACAGGCATTATTGGCACATCGCATGATGCGTATCTTGCAGGAAAAGAGATTGCAGGTAAGACAGGTGTCCGGGCTTGCACCTTCACTCTTTCAAATGGCGCCACCAAGACGTATTATGTTGATTACACCAAGAACTCGAAGCCATTCCTTTATGTTATTGGCTTAGGCGGCAATTCGATTACTGCATCGAAGTATTCTACACTCGAGGGCTATGTGGGTCTGTATGGTAACCCAGGAGTCACTTCGTCGGATCTTCCAGGGACTATCACTTTTAATAATGCACCTTACTTCTATGGCCGATTTGAAGCCTATACGTTCTCATCTTCAAGCGATGATAGTTTCATACCCTACTGCCCATCACCTGATGAGTCGACCGTTGGAACCAAGACACCTGTTGTAACGAACTACTCTGTAATCGGATACAAGACATCATCTACATAAGATGCCAAGAACACCATAGACCTAAGCTGATATTGATTCGCATGAAAGAGGCTGTCTCACAACGGAAGTTGAGAAACAGCCTCTTTATTTTTTGATAGTCGTGATGAACTTGTTTGCTCAAACGGGTACCGATCCTGCCGTAGCCTTGCGATTCTCGCCCTGCGGCATATTATACGGCGCTTTCTCGTCGCCACAGACAGGCAAATCCTTCTTGGAAGCAACAAGACAGATATACACCGCACTTCAAATAATGCGAAGCACGTAGACGAGCCATAA
The DNA here is from genome assembly GCA_052036055.1 of Bacillota bacterium. GTDB lineage: Bacteria > Bacillota > Clostridia > Saccharofermentanales > Saccharofermentanaceae > Firm-13. Next base: position 7,699 of record JBPOHB010000091.1, read on the forward strand.
AGCGGCGCATCGCCAGAGACGACATATCGTGACATATGAAAATCCCACTTCGTGCCAAAGCATGAAGTGGGACTAAAATACAAGAGAAACACGTATCAACAAGTAGCTGATGTGTGGGTAGAGACAACGTTATGGGGAAGCAACGGGCAGAACCATTGGCTCAACAGCGATGACTGTCGGTGCGACGCCACCATTGTTAACGATCTCAGTAGACTTATCAATATTAGGATTATAGTAGGTGTCAGTAAGCGTGTATACTAATTTGCCAGTGGCGTTGTCGTAGACATTTATCGTAATATCAATTGCAAGACCATTCGCAACAAAAGTACCGGAAACACTCCATTTGTTATCACCATTAGCAAGCTTATATTGATCATAATCAAAAGCCTGAGAAGATCCATAATAGAGAACGCCTGAAGAAAAGTACAGTGACTTATATCCCGTAGGTGCAGGTGCCGAGCTCTGTAGAATATATGATTTACCATTGGCAATGATATTCCTGCATGCATCAAGATTCAAGGTTGCGAATTTCTCCGCGTCATTTAGTACAACTACTTGAGAATGGGATTTGTTGATTGTATAAAACGCAGCTAATACGATCGGAATAAAAACGACAATAATTGCCATGACAACAAGAAGCTCAATGAGCGTGAACCCTTTTGTATTCTTGTGGCATTTACAAATCTTCTTCATATACTACTCCAATCAATTCGCAAGGCGTTCATATGTACATCCTGATACGGGGCAATACCAATAGTATTTGCCATCTGTCGTGTTGAGATAGAGCTTCAGTTGTGTTGTGGGATGAGTCGGACAATATGGTGCCTCGTAAGAAAAACCATGACGATTAGACGAGGCAGTTCCTGATTCTACATACTTTGAATCACCATAAGAGAGGTTAGCTGTCGCGGTGCCATCGTACACGGCAACGGGTAGCGCAAAACTCTTTCCGGACGAGAGGTTCTGAAGATAAATACCCGTTGTAGATACACCGCTTACCATAGACGATGAACTCGTATCATGAGAAATATTATACGCGACGGCTGAATCAGACTTCGTTGCGGTCTTCTGCAGAATCTTCGTATTTGTAGAATATTGAATAGCAGACATAAATCCATTATAAATGATGATCGTGATCGTCATAAGCATCGCAATGGAAATCATGACCTCGATCAGAGTAAATCCATGACGGTTGTTATGCTGCCTATTCTTTGCATTTGACATAACAAGTTGAATTCTACGCACGATAAAACCTCCAAAAATCAATAGCCCAAATCAATATTCTGATTGAGCACGCTATTTGCTTCCGATAATGAAACTTGCTTAGAAGAAATCTGCGTGGCAATGGCATGTGCATGCTTAAGGTATTTCTGGACACCAAAATACATAACACCAGCGAGAATGATGATTATACCCATCACAACAACCATTTCAATTATCGTAAAGCCCCGTTGATTCAATCGCCGCATACACGATTTCACTTCCTTCACATATACTAAGATAATTATACCAACAAATGCGTCAATTGCATAGATGCATTTGACTTGCAAAAAGAAGTAACATAAGAAAATTTGTGACCTAAGGTGCCAGATTATCAATCTGATTTTGTGCGATTTCCGTTTTGGAATTGTGTGCTGACACGGTTGCAGCAGTCTTATCAGCTGACTTAACGCGATAAACAAGACCCAAATAGATGACGCCAGAGATGATAACAATAATCGCAATGACTGCCAGCAATTCAAGTATGGTAAAACCAAATTTGGAATGACAAATCTTTTTCATGATGGCCCCCTAGGATGAAAATGTAAATTACTATTTAGTATTATACAGCAATCATAGGACAAAACAAGTATGATTTGCATGCAAAAGAAGATAAGACAATTTGAGACAGGAATTAATACCCTGCAGCGCTAAATGCATTCTCTTTGCTGAGTGCTCCGGATGAAAACTGAGAAGCCTTGCTGTCAACTTTCTTCTTCGCCGCATCTGCTTCTTTGGTATATTTTAGTACAGAGAAAAACAAAACGGAAGCAAGAATAAGAATGATGGCAATGACAGTAACCATCTCAACAAGGGTGAATCCGTATTTGCTTTTGTTGAATTTCTTCATTACGCATCCTCCGAACAATACTTATGAAAATAGTACATGTATATTTTACATCAGTTTATCTCATTTGGAAAGAAAGAAAAGAGAGTATCCGTAAAGATACTCTCTTTGATCTTTCAATCGATTCAGTACAGCTGTACCGCATTGATTAAGGAATAGCAATTCCGCTAACGCTATCAAAGATAGAATCTCTCTGCTGGTTCTTGCTGGAAAGACCTTCTGCTGTATCGTTCGCCTTATCCAAATACTTCTGGATTGCGAAGAAGAGAACAGAAGCAAGAATAACGATGATAGCGATAACGATGATCATTTCGATGAGAGTAAAGCCCTTTTTGTTTTTCTGAATCTTTTTCATAATAGAATCCTCCTTGTTTTTCGTGGGTAACTTATGAACTAATTATAACACGGATGTGGAGAAATGCAACACAAAATTCAAAACTTTTTCACATTCAAGCAGAAAATGTGATATAAATGGTGTTTGCACTTGAAAAGATAAAGTATCCTTGCTTGTTTGTCAGAATAGTCCGATTTCTGTCCTGTACTCCCTATCCAAAATTTTCTGGATATCGAAGAAGAGGATAGCCATGCAGTTATCACGTCATCTGAGAGAATCAACCCGCACCTTCCGTTGTATCTTGAGGTGTCGAAGATGATGTGCCGCCAACAACGGGATTCTCAGCAAATGGGCGATAATAGGTTGTGTTAAAGAGTGATTCAGGAACATTGAGAGCGGAAGGACCAACGTTACCACCAGCAACGATGTCTGCGTCACCTGCCCATGCGTAGAAATTGGTTGCGGCATCAATTTCTGATAGCCTGTTAACCAGATCATATGCATAGACATTGATTTTAAGAGTGAAATACTGAAAACCTTGATCATCTGATTCCATCGAGACGGATGTGATTTTGACGGATTCAACATCCGTTGAAACGCCTTCAACCGTCTTTACCGCGCGGATAAACTCTGGGTAGCTGATGAATGCAGTTGAAGATGCTCCCGTATTCGATATATATGCGGTCACACCATCGGTACCAGATACCTTGATAGACATAGACACAATATCTAACTTGTTATCGGAGTAGGTTCCGTCAGGTGAGACAGATACTTCCTCGACGACTGGATCATTGAGTAATTCCACAACACAAGTGAAACCATTCTCCTCAAAGGTCT
>JBPOHB010000157.1:0-3934 GCA_052036055.1 Bacillota bacterium
ATGGGTAAGCGCGGGTATCTGATGTCAAATGGATATGGTGCACTAAAGGATAAGACTTTCCGTATCGCTCACATGGCCGATTTGTCGCTTTCTGAGCTTGACGAGATGCTTGTAAACTTAGATGAAGTTGTTTCGGAACTCTTACAAGCGTAAACGCTGGTATTTTTACAATATATTAAGCGTGGGTTACGATCGATATATGGACATATAATGAAGGAGGCAATCAATGAAGATTCTTATTACCGAGAAAATTGCAATGGATTCGATTCAGTATCTTGTGGACAGGGGATTTGAGGTTGACGAGAAACTGGGTCTCTCACAAAGTGAGATTGCGGATATCATGATGCCATATGATGGCCTGATTGTACGAAGTGTAACGCAAGTCAATTCGGAGCTTCTGAAGAATGCTCACAATTTGAAAGTAGTTGGCAGAGCAGGAAATGGTATTGATAACATAGATGTGAAAGCGTGCACAGAGAAGGGGATCATTGCAGTGAATACGCCAGAAGCCAATATTATGGCGGCTGGGGAGCTTGCGGTAGGACTTGCTTTTGCTATTTTCAGGAATATTTGTCGCGCAGACGAAGCCGCCCACAGAGATGATTTCCGACGCGGTCAGATGATCGGAAATGAGCTTGAAGGAAAAACCGTTGGGGTGATCGGCTTGGGACGCATTGGTTCGATCGTTGCAAGAAAATTGAAAGGTATTGGGATGGATGTCGTTGCTTATGATCCATATATTCAGCACGATTCTTTTGAGCGTGTTGGCGCGACGCGTTGCCAGACGCTAGATGAGCTACTGGCAGTGGCAGATCTCATTACTTTTCACACACCGAAGAACAAAGAGACATACAATATGATAGATGCTCCGGAGCTTGCCAAGTGCAAGAAGGGCGTCAGAATTGTGAATGCTGCTCGAGGCGGACTGGTTAATGAAGTGGCGTTGGCAGAAGCACTAACCTCTGGACAAGTCGCTGCCGCAGGGATCGATGTTTTTGACAAAGAGCCTTCCTACGACAAAATGCCAGGCGAACAGCAGTTCAGGAATCCGCTTCTGGATCTGCCCAATTGTGTCATTACGCCTCACCTGGGCGCTTCCTCACACGAAGCCAATCATAATGTAGGGACGGCTGTTACAGAGCTTGTTGCTAAAGCGCTCGAGGGTGAATTGGTTGCCGCTATCAACATGCCGCGCGTTTCCGGTAATATGACGAAGCTTCGCCCGTATATTTCTCTTGCAGAGAAGCTTGGCAAAATTTACTATCAGGCGGAGAAATCGCCGATTAAGAAAATTGAAATTGTATACAGAGGCGAGCTGGCAACACAGGAGACGGGCATACTCACACTTTCTCTTTTGAAAGGCTTTCTGTCTTCCGTGTCTTCCGATCGGGTAAGCTATGTAAATGTGCGTAGCGCGGTGGAAGATCGCGGAGTTGAAATTGTCGAGAGCAAGACTACGCAGATCAAACGGTACAATAATCTGATTAACGTGAAGTTCCATACGGAAGATGATCGCGAACTTGCGGTCAATGGTACGATTTTTGGCATTGACACGGAGGTTCTTGTTACTTTCTTCGGATACCAGATGAATTTTGAACTTGCTCCGAATGTTCTTGCGATGCAAAATGATGATGTGCCAGGCATAATCGGGAAGGTTGCATCCATTCTGGGAAGTAATCAAATCAATATCGCGAGTATGCATTGGGGAAGAAAGCCAGATTCCGGCAAAGCGCAATCCTTCATATCCATTGACCAGCCACTTTCAGAAGCAGTTGTGAAATCCATTGGAGCTGTTCCAGGGGTTCTTCGTGTATCACAACTGGATTTCTCCTGATAGAGAACGTTACTTTGTAGCCAGCAGAGATGTAATTCTCTCAGAAGAACGATAGGAAAAGCCGAGCGTGCAGGTGTTGCATGCCCGGCTTTTTCGTAAACCGATTGCAAATCGATCCAGATTCCATTCTTTTCCGCATTTTTGAGTGCTAGAAAGAGTATAGGAAAACAGAGGTATATGTTCGTTTCTGTGAAAGGGGTCACGTAATAAGGATGTATCAAATGAATGGGGTTACGCAACCTGAATAATATAGAAATCGTCAGATTGGAAAACAATGGTGCCGCAACTTGTCAAGACACTTTCTTGCATATCTGGATACATGAAACGTTCAATATCGCCAAGAATTAGGTACGTGACATCATATTCGGCAAGGATTGATTTGATTGCGGTCACATCTGTTCCCAGATAAATTGAATCAACATCTGAGTAACGTGGGTTCAGAATATCGGCCCAGATATCCGGTTTTGTAGGATCATTCACCAGAAGCCCGGTCGATTTATCTACAACTCCGTGGAACCGCCACAGCCATTCATGCGTTTGCCAGCCAAGAATCGTAGGGAGTCCGGTGTTTGCGGAGACGATACAATTATCCGTATAGCTGAGTCCATAGGACTCGCAAATATTGACAAGCCCAGACACGTTATCGTTTAGCCACTCGATTCCGTCATAATATGGCTTGAGTTCGCCTGCTGAGAACGTGTAGGAAGAATCTCCGTAACGTGACTTTATTGTGCCCGGAGAGGTAGTAAGGTCTGTCAGGTAAATCGTGCCGTCGAGCGTCTTATAGGTATCTGTGCTGATATCGCCAAAACGCTGCTTGGTGGCAACAAGTGGATAATATGCAGGAATCATGAGCAAAACTATCAGAAAAATGGAAATGACGCGAAGGAAAATTTTCCCCTTTGCTCGAATCGCGAGTCTGATTACAGTGTATCCCATAACAAGGGCAAGAAGAATAAATGCGGCGAAGGTAAACTTGAACATCGTATTCGTCCGCTTATAGTCGCCCTGATAAATATCTCGTACATAGAAGATTTCCGGTGCAAGTAGTAACAGGAAAGAGACAACAGCCATACCGCAGACGAATACATCCGCTGGGTTCCGATTTGCAAAGAAAGCGGAAATCTTGTTCTTGTATACATATCTGCTGTGATCTGCTTTGTCGACATTTCGAATGGTAACGATGAGCAGACAGCCCGCGGCAAATAGGTGGACACCCCAAAGAATGATAAAAGAATAAAGTGCTGTGTGACTTTCCACCAAGGCAAGCGTATTGGAGATCATGTCAAAATTCGCATTGAAAGTCAATGATGTAATGCTAGATAGCGTGAAAATAAACGACATACCAAGACTCGTTCGCGATAGTGCATTTGGGAAAACAGCTGTTAGGAAAAGGCAGCAAACGAATACTATGCACTGGACAAGGACATGCGCAAAGGCCTTCTGCGAAAACGCAAGGTAGGCAGAGAGTATTAGTCCCATATTCAGTGCGAATACAATCATACCGTATGGAAAACCAAAATGGCGCGAGGTCTTCAGATTGTATAATAGAAGAGCCATTGATCCGAAAATAAAATAGATCAAAAAGTCCCAGTAGTTACACATGGTTGCAAGACCCAGTAAAATTCCAGCAAGAACGACTTCCATCTGAACAAGATGCTTCATTTCGAATTTTACGGAGCTTTTCAAAAAAGTCGTTGGTATTGGTTTTATATAAGAGCGGATGCTTGCTTCTTCATTCTCTGGTGATTTTGCACGAGAATAGAGCGCAAAGAAGACGGCGATGATTAGCATTACAATCATTACGCTTACGACGTGGGCATGTAAATCACCTAGAATATAGGAATAGAAGGGATACTCATGTATCGTATAATCACCATTTACAATCGTTGCGCCAGTCGACGCATCAACGACTTTTACATCTGGATTATATCCGATAAACCGCGTTGAATCAGGATAAAAAAACGAATAGTCGCCTTCCTTATATTTGCCGACATTTACACCGATTTTGTCAAGGAAGTAAAGGAATTTATTGCCAAAACTATCGGAATCATAGAAGAAGGAATGTGAATTGCCAAAAATAGTAACAGCAAAAGCGGA
>JBPOHB010000280.1:0-1773 GCA_052036055.1 Bacillota bacterium
GCCTCAGATACTGCCCTTGCCGCTTTGCTCTCCGGTCTGATAAGGCATTTTGGATCGTGTCCTATCAGATCTTCCCGATGCGCCTTGTGGAGCGCCTCAACTACGAGAGATCGATTGTCCGGATTTCGCCACTGCAGAAGGGCTCGCTGGAGATCCTTCTCATGAGGAGTGCGCGCGACATACACACGGAGAAGTGTTCTAGGATCAAATCCTGTATAGTACATGCAGGTTGATAAGGTACCGGGTGTCGGATAAAAATCCTGCACCTGTTCCGGCTGTCTTCCAGAATTGTGCAGATATTCCGCAAGTGCCACAGCGTCCGTCAGCGTTGAACCTGGGTGAGAAGACATGAGATAGGGCACGACAAATTGCCTTTTGTCGTTTTGCTCATTTACTCGGTTATACGCTTCAATAAACTGATGATAGATTTCGAAATGCGGCTTACCCATATAATCCAAAACCGAATCAACACAGTGCTCCGGCGCAACTTTAAGCTGACCTGATACATGATATTTTACGAGTTCTTCCAGAAAGCTTCTGTCCTTTTCTGCCATCAAATAGTCATAGCGTATGCCTGACCGAATGAAAACCTTCTTGATTCCAGGTATTTTGCGAAGGCGCCGAAGAAGCGCAAGGTAATCAGAATGATCTGGATCAAGTTTGCCGCAGGGAGATGGCGTCAGACATTTACGGTTTCTGCACATGCCTCTCTTCATTTGCTCTTTACAAGACAGATGTCTAAAATTGGCAGTCGGCCCACCGACATCTGAAATGTACCCTTTGAAATCTTTATGCTGCGTCATCTGTATTGCTTCACGCAGAACAGACTCGTGGCTTCGGGATGTGACCATGCGGCCTTGATGCCATGCGAGGCTGCAGAAGTTACAGGCGCCAAAACATCCCCTGTTATGAATAATGGAGAAACGGACCTCTTCAATCGCAGGGACACCGCCGAGTACATCGTACATAGGATGTGCTTCCCTCGTGTAAGGCAAGCTTGCCACCTCATCAAGCTCCTTCTGAGAAAGTGGCATGGCAGGCGGAAGTACAACAAGAAATCGATCGTCATGAGCCTGCACAATCGCGTGTCCGCTAACCGGATCATGTTCATCATACTGGATCCTGGTTGCAAGAGCATACTCTCTCTTATGCGCAGCGGAGGATACCACCTCATATGATTCACACATCCGCACATCCGCACCCGTCGGCGATCTGGCTGTAAGATAAGCGGTTCCCAGAATGTTCGTCATATTCGCTACATTCTCAGAAGACTTGAGCCTTCTGGCAATCTCGGCGATCGCTTTTTCTCCCATTCCGTATACAAGAAGATCGGCCGATGCATCGAAAAGAATGCTTCGTCGGACCTTGTTTTCCCAGTAGTCATAATGCGCGAAACGTCGAAGTGATGCCTCAAGACCCCCGATAATGATTGGGACGTCTTTACCAAAAGCTTCACGCGCGCGATTCGCATACACAATGGTTGCAAGATCCGGGCGCAGGCCCGCTGCCTTACCAGGCGAATAGAAATCCTCGCTACGGTGCTTCTTGGCGGCAGTATAATGGGCAACCATAGAGTCAAGGTTCCCTGCACTGATCATGACACCGTATTTGGGTTTGCCCATGGCAAGAAAATCGTCTGCCGTTTTCCAGTCGGGCTGGGCAAGCACAGCAACGCGATACCCTTCCTTCTCAAGGACTCTGGAAATGACTGCCGTCCCAAAACTCGGGTGATCCACATACGCGTCGCCCGTTACCAGAAGGAAATCGTACCAG
>JBPOHB010000003.1:0-5574 GCA_052036055.1 Bacillota bacterium
ATCATATGTGCTGGCGGATGCTCAGCTTTGCATTTCTGGGGAGAAGAGACGCAGGATACATCTCTGGTTTCTTCTGAAGCATCGGTTTCGCAGGTAATATCGCCGACGCCTATTCCAACGGATACACCGACACCGACGCCAACACCGGCCGTGAAGGATATTGTTGTCAGTTTTGCCGGGGATTGTACATTCGGGCAAAACGTTGGGCAAGAGAATAACAGCAACAGTTTCTTTCAGGTAGTTGGGACGGATTATGCATATCCATTCAAAAATGCTGTTGATGTATTCAGCCAAGACGATCTGACACTTGTTAATTTCGAGGGGACACTTACCGATTCCACTACCGCTAGAGAGAAGGAATTTGCATTTCGTGGACCTCCTGCATATGTAAACATATTGCTTGCTGGAAGTGTTGAGGCGGTCAATCTCGCAAACAATCATACATATGATTACTGGGAAACAGGTCTTCAGAATACAGAGGATACTCTGGATTCGGCTGGAATCACGTGGAGTAATGATACCACCTTTGCCGTATATGAGACGAATGGAGTCAAGATCGGAATGGCAGGATTCTGCTTTCCGAGCAGCTTAGATCCGATCTATGCCGCCATTGATTCTCTTCGTAGTCAAGGCTGTGAGATTGTCATTATTACGGTACACGCAGGCGTAGAGAGGATGTACGAACCGGAAGACTCTCAAGTTGCGATGGCACACGCGATTATTGATTATGGTGCAGATATATATGTCGGGCATCACCCGCACAGACTGCAACCCATCGAGCTGTACCATGGGAAATACATTTTGTACAGTCTGTCTAATTTCTCCTTTGGTGGACAGCCGTATTTGTCAGCACCAGAGACCGCAATTGTTCAGTGCACGTTTTCCGTAGAGGACAACAGCGTGATTGGGTATAAGCTCAATGTAATTCCGTTTTGTATGACGACAACGTATCCAGGAAATGATTATTGCCCCGTCGCATATGAACCTGGGTCTGAAGGGTACGAACTTGTCATGGAGCGACTGCATTGGTCGGATGAATTGAATCAGACAGTTATGCATTCTTCCGATGAATGAGTATCTTTCGGGTATATTTTTCGCCATTGTTTCGGTTGACAGGGAAGACGTGACATTGTTACTATTCTTATTAAAGAATGGGTGAATTGTTTTTTGCACGTATTTAGCGATATACGAGGTGGATGATTATGCCAAGCAACAAGGTACTTGTCATTATGGGTAGCGATTCAGATTTTCCCGTTATGGAGAATTGCTTTAAGGTGCTTACCAAATTTGGCATCGAATATGAGGGGAAGATTTGTTCCGCTCACCGTTCTCCCAATCAGGCAGCTGAACTTGCCACGCATGCGAAGGACAATGGTTTTGCCGTAATTATCGCTGCAGCGGGGCTAGCGGCGCACCTTCCCGGCGTTCTGGCTTCCTTCACAATTCTTCCCGTTATTGGGGTTCCCTGTAAGGGGGGCGCACTAAATGGTGTTGACGCACTTTATGCGATTGTTCAAATGCCAACGGGAATTCCAGTTGCAACCGTTGCGATTGATGGAGCGGCAAATGCTGCCATTCTTGCGGCACAAATACTTGCACTTCAGGACGAGCGTCTTGCCAATAAACTAGCGGCATACAAAAAAGAGCTAGAAGACTCTGTTATGCTGAGAAATGAAAGACTCGCGCAGAAACTTTCCCAGATGGAATGACTAGATTCGGGGGATATGCAAATATGCAAAAGAGAGATTGGGATGAAGAATGTGGCGTTTTCGGGGCAATTGATCCTTCTGGTGAGGTTTCCGATATCGCAAGAACGACATATTATGGTATATTTTCGCTTCAGCATCGCGGCCAAGAATCCGCAGGAATTGCGGTATGCCAAGGCGGAACCGTCATATGTCATAAGGCACCAGGTCTTGTTACCGAGGTGTTTGATGATGTTACGCTACATGCGATGCAGGGGTACGCGGCTATCGGGCACGTGCGTTTTCCTTCGTCAGATGCTTCTGGTCTCGACTCGGTTCAACCGATGCATATTAAGACAAAATCGGGATTCATGAGTATTGCAACAAACGGCTCCATTATGAACGCCCCCGAAATACGCGAAATGCTCAAAAGGGAAGGTGCCATTTTTCAGACAACCGCTGATTTTGAGGTATTACTTGCCTTGATTGCAAAATATCGCATTTCTTCTCAGACGATTGAGGATGCTCTTCTCAAGATGATGAATGAGATTAAGGGTGCCTACTCCATTGTAATGATGCTGGATGATCGAATCATTGGTATTCGAGATCCACTTGGGATTCGTCCGCTTGTTATGGGAAAGAATGCGGAAGGCATGTATTTTCTTGCATCGGAGACTTGTGCGATTGATGCAGTCGGAGCTACCTACATTCGAGACATTCTTCCTGGTGAGATTGTCTCGATTACGAGAAACGGTGTTTACTCGCGCTATTTCACGGACAAAGATATAGCTCGCGCGAATGGACATCTATGCATTTTTGAATTTGTATACTTTGCTCGCCCCGACAGTATCATGGACGGTGCGAGTGTTTATGAATCGAGATATAACACGGGTAGGACGCTCGCGATTGAAGCGCCGTGTGATTGTGATCTTGTCATTGCGGCACCCGATTCGGGTGTTGCCGCCGCGATTGGCTTCTCAGAAGAGAGCGGTGTGCCATATGGTAGCGCACTTCTTAAGAATCGCTATGTGGGTCGTACGTTTATTCAATCAACGCAGATTCAAAGAGAGTTGTCGGTTAAGCTGAAGTTTTCTGTTTTGAAATCTGTTGTTGAGGGGAAACGACTTCTGATCGTTGATGATTCGATTATTCGCGGTACGACAACAAAACACACGATATCTCTGCTTCGTGATGCTGGTGCGAAAGAAGTCCATATGCGTGTCGCATCTCCACCAGTCCGATTTCCATGCTTCTACGGGGTGAGCACCTCTGAACCCAATGAACTTACTGCCAGTCATTCGTCCGTCGAGGATGTGCGTATCATGATAAATGCGGATTCTCTTTCGTATGTGAGTCTAGATGGGCTTAAGAAGTCAACGAAGGGGATTTGCACAGGCCACTGCGCATCTTGCTTTGACGGTGAGTTCCCTGCCGGAATGCCAGAGAAACATAAAGAGATGATTCATCGAATTTCTTGGTAAGGGGAGTCAATCATGAATGTAGTTGTACTCGTATCCGGGGGCGGAACAAATCTTCAGGCGATTATCGATCAAGTGAACGAGGGTGTCATGCCGCATGTCAATTTAGTGAAAGTTATTTCTTCTGCGTCTGAGGCGTATGCCTGCAGACGTGCAGAGAATAATCATATCCCTTTTTGCGTGATCTCTCGGAAAACGTTTGCTAATATGCAGGCTTATGATGAAGCCATGCTAACAGAACTGACGGATTCTTCTGCTGACTTAGTGGTTCTTGCGGGCTTCTTGTCTTTGCTTGGTCCCAAAGTTGTCTCGGCATTTTCCAATCGGATTATCAACATTCATCCATCTCTTATCCCCTCTTTTTGCGGAAAAGGGATGTATGGTATTCGTCCGCATGAGGCGGCACTAGCGCGAGGCGTTAAAGTATCAGGGGCAACGGTTCATTTTGTGAACGAGTACTATGATGAAGGTCCGATTCTTTTGCAAAAGAGCATCGAGATTGATGAAAATGACACCCCACAGTCACTCCAGAAGCGGATCATGCTCACTTGTGAACAAGAGATTTTGCCGCGTGCTATACAATTGATTGCCGATAACAAGGTTACAATAGAGAACAACCGGGCATTCATTACAAAATAAAGGAAGCAGGGAAAGATTATTATGATCAAGAGAGCAATTATCAGTGTTTCAGACAAGACAGGCATTGCCGATTTTTCCAGAAAATTGGTGGAATTAGGCGTCGAAATTCTATCGACTGGTGGCACGGCCAAGCTCCTGAAAGAGGAAAAAATCCCATGCAAAGAGGTATCGGAGATAACCGGGTTTCCTGAGTGCTTAGACGGTCGAGTCAAAACGCTTCATCCGAGAATTCACGGGGGAATCCTTGCGATTCGTTCCAATCCGAGTCACATGCAAAGGATTGAGGAGCTTGGCATTGAGACGATTGATCTGATTGTTGTTAATCTGTATCCGTTTAAGGAAACAATACAAAAGCCGGGTGTGGAATTCGAAGAGTGTGTCGAGAACATTGATATTGGTGGTCCTTCCATGCTTCGTGCCGCCGCCAAAAACCATCAGGACGTTACGGTTATTACAGATCCTTCTGATTATGAATTAGTGATTCGTCAGATATCGGCAACGGGAGACACAAGCTATCAGACACGATTCAATCTGGCAAAAAAAGTGTTTGAACACACGGCAGCATATGATGCACTGATTGCATCGTATTTTCTATCAAAATCTCCGGACAAGACGCTGCCTGATGCCTATACGCTCACATTTGATAAAGTGACTGATCTGCGGTATGGCGAGAATCCGCATCAGAAAGCGACATTCTACCGGAATGCGATTCCCGTTAAAGGAAGCCTGTCAGAAGCGGTTCAACTGAATGGAAAAGAGCTGTCATATAACAATATTGCGGATGCAGATGCAACGGTTTGCTGCCTGAAGGAATTTACTGAGCCGACAGTCGTTGCCGTTAAGCATGCAAATCCATGTGGTGTGGGATCAGCCGCAACATTATTTGAAGCTTGGGAAAAGGCGTTCGAATCGGATCCTGTCTCAATATATGGCGGAATTGTAGCCGCAAACCGTGAAATCGATGAGAAAACCGCATTGGCAATGAGTAAGATTTTTCTGGAGGTCGTGATCGCGCCTTCCTACACAAAGGAAGCGCTCGAAATTTTCTCGCAGAAGAAGAATCTCCGCGTTCTTGCACTTCCGGCGATTATGGCTCATATTCCAACAGAAGAGCTAAACTACAAACGCGTATTGGGCGGACTTCTGATTCAGGATCATGACAGGAATGTATATGAAGAGAAAGATTTACATACGGTGACAAAAACAGCTCCAGGCGTTGAACGATTAGCAGACATGGAATTTGCCATGAAAGTCGTTAAGTATGTCAAATCGAATGGTATTGTCGTTGTGAAGAATAAGCAGACTATCGGGATCGGTCCTGGACAGACAAATCGCGTAGGAGCTGCGGGCATTGCCTTCGCGTTTGCTGGAGAGAAGGCCAAAGGAGCCGTGCTAGGCTCGGACGCCTTTTTCCCGTTTTCGGATAGTGTTGAAGCGGCGCATGCCGCCGGAATTACGGCTATCGTCCAACCAGGCGGATCGATTCATGATCAGGAATCCATTGATGCGTGCGACAAGTATGGCATTTCGATGGTTTTTACAGGGACACGTCACTTTAGACATTAATCACCTGATTGAGAGGATAGAGATATATGAAGGTACTGGTAGTCGGCGGTGGCGGCAGAGAGCACGCGATTTGCCTCAAATTGAGTCAAAGTCCGAGAGTTTCTGAATTATATTGTGCGCCTGGCAATGGTGGGATCGCAGAAATTGCTACAATTGTTACAATCTCAGCAGTGTCCATAGACGAGATTGTGGCATTTTAGGTTAAG
>JBPOHB010000233.1:0-8311 GCA_052036055.1 Bacillota bacterium
TCTTCCCAGAATGTGTGAGTGCAGGCAGATGAACCATAACAGACGCCCTCATACCTGTTCCTGTATTTGTTGGGCAGGCAGTGAGGAAGCCGTATTTTTCAGAAAAGGCGATCGGGAGCGCCTTCTCCACGGAAACGGCAATCTGTTCGGCCTGCTTATACGCTAGTTTGAGCGAGAATCCGGCATCCATAATCTGAATGCGCAGGTGATCTTCTTCGTTTACCATAATACTCGCTGATTCGTCGCGTGATATGCAGACACTTCTGCCAACACCTCCTTTAGCGAGATCATCACTGATAAGATGCTTCTCAACAAGCGCTTGGCGATCCGCCTCGGGTAGCTGATCCATATTCAGCGTAACGAAGTTCTCGCCGCTTTTCTCTCCGATCGCCTCTAAAGCAGCAACAACTTTGCCCTGAACCGCAACGCGGCTACTTTCCTCCATGCGATACGGGAAAGCATATCCTTCAAGATTTCTGGCAAGTCGCACACGACTCGAAAGGACAACATCCCAATCAGGTCCTTTGGAAATATACCAACTCATCGCTCCCTCACCCCTCTTTCTTCGAACTCGACCCGTTAATTTCGTCTCTCAATTTAGCAGCAAGAAGATAATCTTCCGCCTCGATCGCGCGTGCAAGCTCCTGCTTTTTCTCGCTAATAAGCTGCTCAAGATGGCGTTTTTCAAGTGCCGCTAATTCATCCGGATTCGGCTCATGAACACCGTCATCCGTTTCATGACCGAGATCATTCATTATTAAGTCAGAAGCAGAATGGCCCTGCATTTTCTCCCCTTTGCGCTGTGAAGAGAAATCGAGACCTTCTTTCCCGTCTTCTTTTGCCCGAATCGTTCTCTTTCCAAGCTTTCTTCCGACATGTTTCTTCCCCATCTGTGTACGGCAGAATACAGGATCCATTTGCGATGCAAAAGCGTCGTAACAATGAGGACACCCCATGACTCCCGTTTTTTTGAATTCTTCAAAAGTCATTTTGCACTGATCACACTGCAATGCCGGTAAAATCTCGCAGTCATTCGTTCCGAATCCCAAATTGGACTGGAAAAGGTTGCCCATCATTGCGAAAGGATTTGTCGGTATGACGTTTCCGAAGGGACTTGGCTGAACAAATATCCCCAGCTCCTTAGCGCAGACATCGCATAGCATGATCACCTGAGGCTTCTTGCCATTTGTCTGCTGAATGATCTGAACATTCGCTTCTCTTTCCTTACATCTTTGGCATTTCATCGTAAACACACCTCCCGAATCCACCTATCAGAAATTCCCTGCCGCAATTAAGCTAATCAACATGTTCTTAAAAATATCCATTCGAACAATCGCTTTCTTGTCCGCCTCAACACCAACAAGAGCTTTGTCCGAAAGCGCCGCCTTCATAAGGCACGCCTGGCCCATCGTAATAATCTTATAATCAAGAAAGTTCTGCAGATACACATCCGTATCCTGCTGCGAAAGATCAGATCCAAGCGAATTAACCGTATGCATCAGGTAATCCGTACTAGACACACGTTGAACGCGCGCGATTCGTATCTGTCCGCCGCCGCCGCGTCTGCTCTCAACAATATATCCTTGTCCGTTCGTAAAGCGAGTAGAAAGCACATATGTGATTTGCGAAGGGACGCAATTGACCTTCTCTGCAAGAACACTTCTGCTAATAATCGCAGAACCATTATTGTCTTCGAGCATCTGCTTGATCATTAATTCAATAACATCACTTAGCCGAGCCATAAACGCCTGCCTTCCTGCAATATTCCGAGAAAACATGTGTTTCTCTGACTTTGACTATCTTTGACTTACTTCAATTATATACCCTCTACTTATGCTGTCAATAGACTTTTTGAAAAGAAAAATCAAAAAGGAGTCAACTCTTGTAAGTTGACTCCTTGAGAAATAGCGTGGGCATCCTCTGTCCTCACCTCTTCTATCCAAAAGAGGGTATTCCAGATCTGAGAAAATACACTAGGAAATAATCCTTCGGATCGCAACAATCGGATACATATCTAGCTTTCCATATTCCACACGATCGCGCGTTGATGATGCATGAATAACCTGACCATTTCCGACATAAATACCAACGTGCTCAGCTGTAGTGGATGAACCGCGAACATCCCAGCAAACAATATCGCCAATCTGAATATCCGAACGACTGACACTCATGCCAGAACGAGTCAGAGAATTGGACTGATGTGGTAGCTCAATCCCGATCTGCCGATATGCATACACCACCAGTCCCGAACAATCGACGCCATCTTCACGAGTAGCCGACGCATATGTATATTGAACGCCCAACATTGACACACAAATGCTCACAATACTCTCGCCGTTGACGCCGGTTATATGGGCCGTTGTTCCCGATGAACCAGATGATCCCGAACTGCTTGAGGTTTTACGTGGTGTCGGCGTAGCAGTAGGGTCCGGCGGTCTCGTCTGCGTCGTATAGGAAATATAGACATACCCTTCCGTGCCATCTTCCAACTCAACCTGATACCATTTATCGGAAACTGCCAGACAATGAAGTTTCTCGTTTTTAGACAAAGTCGTAATAATTTCGGCTTGCGTTGATGGATCTGCACGAAGCTTAAGCCCTGAGGTATCCACCCAGACGGTACGGTCAATCGCAATAAAAATCATCTGATCCGTAATATTCGTATTGGGAACATATCCAGTGACTCCATCTTCCGTCTGAATCAACGACCATGTGTCGCCTACACTAACCCGAGTAATCCCTTTGCCTTTATTGATCGTGGCAAGCGTAACCGAGGCCATATCCGGTGATTCCTTAATAATCGTATCCGATGTCTGTATATAATATGTACCGCCATCCGGAGTAAAGGTGGTCGGATCCAGTAACTCAATCGGAATCTGAGCTTCGTCATAACTCTGCTCAACGGTAGCCGTCATAATATTATCGTATACGACCGCATCTGTCGCCGTGGGGGTTTCACCATCCAGATATGACGCCGAAACCGTCTGCCCTTCAGCAAGAACAAGAAGTCCTGTATCGGGATCAATCGTCCCTGGTTTGACTGTCTCCTCAGAAGACGTGTCTGTAGGATCCTCCGTCACCACATCATCTTCTGTCTCAATCCCTGCAATACTCTGGTCGTCATCCGTGAAACGAATCGCGTAATCCTCAATCAGAACCTCCGTCTCATTCGGATCTGTCGGGTATGCTGCGGCATAGGCACGCTGAACCGTAATGTAAGCAGGGGATTCAATGCCAAGACCCAGGGGAAACAAAAGAATAGGCAGCGCGACAACTGCACTCACTGCAACCGTCAACACTGCCATATATTTCTTCTTCTTACAGAAAAACCGAGTACGCATAGCCCTCCAAAAAGTCAGACGTAATCTGACTTATAAACTGTCTGGCGTACCTGCGCTCTCTTCCGTGTCTTTCTTATATCTTAATTCAAGAAGTTCCGCATTCTCAGGGATAACAGGTACTGCTGTAATATTACGATAGCGGAACATTCCTGTTCCTGCCGGGATAAGCTTTCCAATAATTACGTTCTCTTTGAGACCGAACAATGGATCTATTTTACCCTTTACTGCTGCATCTGTCAAAACGCGTGTCGTTTCCTGGAATGAAGCCGCCGATAAGAACGAGTCCGTCGCCAGTGACGCCTTGGTAATACCAAGTAGCGTCCGCTTCCCTTTTGCAGGAAGCAAATCAGCTTCCTCTGCTTTTCGGTTAGCTGCTTCATAGTCGAAAATATCCACAAGGCTTCCCGTCATCAGTTCTGTATCACCCGGATCATCAATGCGAATCTTCCGCATCATCTGACGCGTGATTACCTCGATGTGCTTGTCGTTGATTGTAACACCACCGCTCTTGTACACCTTAATGACTTCGCCGATAATATATTTCTGTACGCCACGAACACCCTTGATCTTCATGATTTCCTGTGGACTCACCGTACCGTCTGTTAACAGGTCACCCGCTTCAACCTGATCCCCATCCACAACTTTTGCAGTCGCAGAATAGGAAATCGGATACCGCTTCTCTTCAAGAACCTCATCTTCGCCCACACCGCCAGTTACAACAATTTCGCGTTTACGCTTGCTGCCTTCCTCAATTCGGACAACGCCGTCAATCTCAGAAATAATGGCCTGTCCCTTTGGTTTTCTGGCTTCGAACAATTCTTCGACACGAGGAAGACCCTGTGTAATATCATCGCCGGAAGCAATACCGCCTGTATGGAAAGTACGCATGGTAAGCTGTGTTCCAGGTTCACCGATTGACTGAGCCGCCATGATACCAACCGCTTCGCCGCCGATTGTCGTCTCACCTGTGGCAAGATTAATTCCATAACAATGTGAGCAGACGCCTCTTGGTGACCGGCAGTCAAATACAGAACGAATCTTCACGCGGGTAATACCTGCCGCTTCAATCGCACTGGCAATATTCTGTGTGAACAGTTCGTTTCGTCCGATTAAGACTTCTCCCGTCTTCGGGTGAATAACTTCGTCGGCAGAATAGCGACCTGTCAGTCTATCAGAGAGAGACTTAATCACGTCCTTTTTGTCATTTGCAATAACCGCAAGTTCCGTTACATATGTGAAATCATCTGTTCCACAATCTTCTTCCGTGATAATTACATCCTGAGCAACATCAACCAGACGGCGAGTCAGATAACCAGAGTCAGCCGTCTTCAGTGCCGTATCAGAAAGAGCCTTACGAGCACCATGGGAAGAGATGAAGAACTCAAGCACGTTCATACCTTCACGGAGGTTCGACTTAATTGGAATTTCAATCGTCTTACCAGAAGTGTCCGTCATGTTACCGCGCATACCAGCAAGCTGCTTGATCTGATTAATCTGACCACGAGCTCCTGAGTCGGACATCATTTTGATTGGGTTATACTTCCCAAGGTTCTTCTTCAATTCTTCGGTAATGGCATCTGTCGTCTCGTTCCAAACAGAAATAACCGTCTTGAAACGACCGTCTTCGTTGAGCATACCACGCTGATACATGCGATTGATGTATTCAACCTTCTCTTCAGCGTCCTTGATCATCTTCTCCTTGACGTCAGGTACAATCATGTCCTCAATACCGATCGAGATACCGCCACGTGTGGAATACTTATACCCAAGCGACTTGATATTGTCGAGAAGCTGAGCGGTCGGTCCAATTCCATGAATGCGAATCGCGCGGCTTATCAGACCCTCGAGAGCCTTCTTGCCCACCAGGAAATCGCACTCCAGAAGTAGCTCGTTGCCAGGAATCGTGCGGTCAACATATTCTAGATCCTGTGGGATAATCTCATTAAAAATGAATCGACCCAGAGTAGATTGCACTAATCCACGATGCATAACACCGTTGACTTCACGCTGAACACGAATCCGAATAGGTGCATGAAGTTCCAAATAATGCTCGTCATACGCCATGATAGCCTCGTCGAGCGAAGAGAAAACCATGTTCTCGCCGTGCTCTCCCGCTTTGTCGATTGTCAGGTAATAGCAGCCAAGAATCATATCCTGTGTAGGAACCGTAACTGGCATACCATCCTGAGGCTTAAGAAGATTATTTGAAGAGAGCATAAGAAATCTTGCTTCTGCCTGAGCCTCTGCCGAAAGCGGCACATGAACAGCCATCTGATCTCCGTCAAAGTCAGCGTTGAACGCTGTACAGACAAGAGGATGAAGTTTAATGGCGCGACCTTCAACAAGAATGGGTTCAAATGCCTGAATACCCAGACGGTGAAGCGTAGGGGCACGGTTAAGCATAACCGGGTGATCTTTAATTACATCTTCAAGGATATCCCAAACAACATCAGACGCACGATCCACAAGACGTTTTGCCGTCTTGATGTGCTGCGCATGTCCGTCATTAACGAGACGCTTCATAACAAAAGGCTTAAATAGCTCAAGTGCCATCTCTTTAGGAAGTCCACACTGGTGCATCCTGAGTTCAGGACCAACAACAATAACGGAACGGCCTGAATAATCAACACGTTTTCCGAGAAGGTTCTGACGGAAACGACCCTGTTTTCCCTTAAGCATATCCGAGAGGGACTTAAGTGCACGGCTGGACGCGCCAGTAACCGGACGCCCTCTTCTGCCGTTGTCAATCAGCGCATCAACAGCTTCCTGCAGCATGCGTTTCTCGTTTCTGACAATAATCTCCGGTGCACCCAGTTGCAACAGCTTGCTCAAGCGATTATTTCTGTTAATGACGCGGCGATACAAGTCGTTAAGATCCGATGTTGCAAAACGTCCGCCATCAAGCTGAACCATTGGTCGAAGTTCCGGTGGAAGAACAGGAAGAACATTCAGAATCATCCACTCTGGCTTATTTTCAGACTTCTTAAAAGCCTCAACAACTTCCAGTCTCTTGATGATACGTGCTTTCTTCTGCCCAGATGCTGAACGAAAATCTTCATGAAGACTTTCCGCTAGCTCGTCAACGTTGATCTCCTGAAGCAGAACCTTAATTGCCTCTGCGCCCATTCGTGCAACGAAAGCACT
Source organism: Bacillota bacterium (assembly GCA_052036055.1). Taxonomy (GTDB): domain Bacteria; phylum Bacillota; class Clostridia; order Saccharofermentanales; family Saccharofermentanaceae; genus Firm-13. The sequence continues at coordinate 6,486 of JBPOHB010000233.1, forward strand.
CTTGCCATATTGCTCAATCGTATCACGGTATTCTTTCTCTTCAATAATTGCATTCTTCGCAAGGTTTGTTGAGCCCGGGTTCAAAACAATATAGGCACCAAAATAGAGCACGCGCTCAAGGTTTCTGGGCGTAATGTCAAGAATCAGACCCATGCGGCTAGGAATACCACGAAAATACCAGATGTGAGAAACAGGTGCAGCAAGTTCGATGTGTCCCAGACGCTCTCTACGAACCTTTGATCTCGTAACTTCGACACCGCAGCGATCGCAAATGATGCCCTTATAGCGGATCTTCTTATACTTTCCGCAGTGACACTCCCAGTCCTTTTGTGGTCCGAAAATCTTCTCGCAAAAAAGTCCGTCTCGCTCAGGTTTGAGTGTGCGATAGTTAATTGTCTCAGGTTTCTTGACCTCACCATGAGACCACCCCTTGATGATTTCCGGCGAAGCAAGTCTAATTCCAATGGATTCGAAATTATTCATTTCAAACATATATATGAAGTCTCCTTCCAGTTCGATACAATTGGATTGTTATCCGATATTACTCATCCTCTGCATCAATGTTCGACGAGGATGCCGCAAAGTCCATGTCCTCAAACTCGCTTGAAAACAAGTCATCGGCTATGATTTCGCCGTCTTCAGAAAGAAGACCTTCCGAGAAACCTGCTCCTGCAAATTCTCCTTCATCTGCCTGCATCGTGTAGCGAGAGATCAGTTCAGGGTCCGGAATAGGAAGATCAGGTTCCTCTTCTGCCGCATCCTTAAGTTTGAATTCTTCGTCACCCGAATAGATATGAACATCCAGAGCAAGAGACTGAAGCTCTCTGACAAGCACTTTAAAGGATTCTGGAATACCGGATTCTGGAACACTTTGCCCCTTGACGATAGACTCATATGTCTTTGTACGACCGGAAATATCATCCGATTTAACCGTAAGAATTTCCTGTAGCGTATGTGCTGCGCCGTATGCTTCAAGAGCCCAAACTTCCATCTCTCCGAAACGTTGTCCGCCAAACTGCGCTTTACCGCCGAGAGGCTGCTGTGTAACGAGAGAATACGGTCCGATTGAACGAGCATGAATCTTATCATCAACAAGATGGTGAAGCTTAAGATAGTACATCACACCTACGGTAATACGATTCTCAAATGGTTCGCCTGTGCGCCCATCATACAGAATGGTCTTTCCGTCGAGATCAATATCAGCAGCGCGGAAAGCATCCACGATGTCTGCTTCGTTCGCTCCATCGAAAACAGGCGTTGCAATCTTCCACTTAAGCGTACGTGCCGCACGTCCAAGATGAACTTCAAGAAGCTGCCCGATATTCATACGGGAAGGAACGCCAAGCGGATTCAAAACGATGTCAAGCGGCGTGCCATCTGGAAGGAAAGGCATATCTTCTTCCGGCAAAATACGCGAAACAACACCCTTATTTCCGTGACGGCCTGCCATCTTATCTCCGACGGAGAGCTTTCTCTTCTGTGCAATGTAAACACGCACAAGCTTGTTTACGCTACCCTTCATGACGTCATCGTTCTCTTTGGTAAATGTCTTAACATCAACAATGATTCCCGATTCACCATGAGGAACACGTACGGAAGTATCACGCACTTCGCGAATTTTCTCGCCAAAAATGGCACGATATAAACGTTCCTCAGCTGTTAATTCTGTCTCGCCCTTTGGCGTAACTTTACCAACAAGAATGTCCCCAGCTCTGACTTCTGCACCAATACGGATAACGCCATACTCATCTAGATCTTTCAGAGCATCATCGCTGACGTTTGGAATTTCACGAGTGACTTCTTCTGCTCCAAGCTTCGTATCGCGA
>JBPOHB010000076.1:0-2570 GCA_052036055.1 Bacillota bacterium
CGGGTGACTGTGTGTGTTGAAGCGGATGAATGCCCAGCAATGGGTTGCAAACTGGCAGTCCGTAATATAACGAATGAATCCTGCAGCCCCGTTAAAGTTCTACAGGGAGAGCCGAGCTTCTGTCTAACGAGCGAAGGCCATGGAAGGTAAGCCGTTCTGGATATGGCGAACCGAAAGACTCCTCGGGGTAAGGGGAACGGAATGTCGGGAAAGATTGATGCGCAACATGGGAGATCTTGCATTGTTGGGTTGCAGAATCCATAAGCGGGCGTATAAGCCACACGCGAAGTCGCCTGCGACGCTTTGCAAGAAGTCAGATGGGATCGTAGTACCGCTGATGGCATGGACAGCAAAACCATGCCGTAGGGAAGGCTCCCTGCTTTCGTCATGGTTGGCTAGTGAGGTAAGCGATGGCGCATGACCGCAAGGTACAACTCGCCCATAAAGAAAGTTCGCGACAACTCCAGAACAACCTGTATCTGACAGCCAAGAAAGATAAGAAGCGCGTATTCCACGCGCTTTACGATCGGATCTATCGCCTCGACATACTGCACGAGGCATGGAGAAAGGTGAGGGCCAACAAAGGAGCTCCAGGTGTCGATGGCAAGAGTATCTCAGATATTGAAGCCAAAGGTATCTCTGAGTATCTGGAGAAGCTCTCGCTAGAGCTAAAAGAAGGAAAGTACCATGCGCAATCCGTGCGCAGGGTTTACATACCAAAAGCAGATGGTCGCAAGCGTCCTTTGGGGATACCGACTGTCAAGGATAGGATTGTCCAGCAAGCGTGCAAGATGATCTTAGAGCCAATCTTTGAGGCAAACTTTCTGGAATGCTCGCATGGGTATCGTCCCAGGCATAGCGCCCAGAAGGCTGTTCTGACGGTGAAGCAAGCCCTCGTAAGGGGCTGGTGGGTAGTCGACGGGGACATCAAGGGGTTCTTCGATAACATGAACCATGATTTGCTGCTGCGGATAATGACAAAGCGCATAGCCGACAGGCGTGTGCTTAAGCTGATTCGTGAATGGCTTGAAGCTCCAGTATCGGAAAAGGCTGTCCCCTCGAAATCCAACGAGAAGGGCACGCCCCAAGGGGGAGTCATATCTCCCTTGCTATCGAATATCTACCTTCATGTCATGGACAAGTACTGGGAAGAGAATTGCTCGCATTTAGGGCAGTTCGTGCGCTATGCAGACGACTTTGTAATAATTTGCGGGGATGCGGCTAAAGCCAATCAGGCAAAGAAATCAATACGTCATATTCTCAGACGCCTAGAATTAGAGCTTCACCCAGAAAAGACCAAAGTGGTTCATATGGTGAAAGGCGAATGCTTTTCTTTCCTAGGATTCAAGTTTCAGAAATGGAAGAATCGCAAATCTGGAAAGCTGTTGCCGTACAACAATCCAATAAAACGTAAAGTACAGGAAATGAAATCCAAGCTCAGGGAGCATACGAGAGCAGGCCTAGCCAGGCTCCCATTGAATGAACTGGTGCGTAGATTGAATCCTGTAATACGTGGATACTGGCAATACTTCCGTCATGGAAACTCGACAAGGGTTTTTCAGCATCTTGATCTCTACACATTTCAGAGATTCCGAATCCATTTCTATAGGCGTTTCAGTCCCAAAGTCAAAGATAGGTGGCTGAAATTCAAGACATGGTTTGCAAACTGCGGAATCCGCAAGTTCTACTATGCAAGGTCGCTTCGATTGAGTCTTTCGCAATGCTGCTGATGAAGACGGAAGGAAAGCCGTGTGAGGGAGAACCTCAAGCACGGTTTGAAGTGGCAGCGGGTGGAATGTATATTGATCTTAACAACCAACCGTTGACCCTATTGACAAAAATTAAGCGACGGAAATATTTGTCGGATTGAATAAATAATATGAGACTTTCAATGATTAGAGCAAAAAATAGCGTGTTAATATTCAAGTACATATGGATTGTTTTTGCAATTTTGATGATAATTCCTATTGTCAAGAATATGTACAATGAACATGAAAATAGTGTAGTCCGAATATATGATCATCCAGAGAAAATAAAAATAATTGAGTCGATTCGATCCATGATGAATAATGCTGATGGTTCATTCATTATTGTAAATGCAAGTAATGATTCAAATATTTTTATTCAATATATGAACGATCATAATAGAATTTTGTTTGATTTGCCTGATATGAATCTTTCAGTACAACAAAGGAATAATGCAAGTGAATTTTTTAAAGGCAACGGTGTTACACTCGTTAATACGACAGGTATTAATCCGATAACCGGAGATAAATTTCAGATATATTCTTGGCAAATATCATTGAATAGAGATAATCTTGAGGAAGCTGCGAACGTAGGTATTGGGACTTTGTTGTTGGTTTATGGTCTTGGTAATAATGATAAGGTTAGTATAACAAATGGATTCTAAAAGATGAACGTATTGAGATGTAAATTGATAAGAAGCAGAAGAACAAATTTATTGATATAGATTCATTCAATATTGCACCATCACTATTAAATAGTAAAAGAGAATATGATTAACCTTCGTACTCGAGTGTATCACCAATAATACATCATAGTATTTCTTA
>JBPOHB010000266.1:0-1729 GCA_052036055.1 Bacillota bacterium
TCAAACTCTCAAAAAATTTCTGAGAGCCTTTTGGCTCTTTGTTTACTCATTTTTTCAACTCTTTTGAATTGAACTTAGGCTCGTCTTATTTCTGCTCTTCTATTCAATTTTCAAGGTCCGTTGCGCTGCTCTCGTGAAGCGCTTGATTATCTTATCACCTGCCCCCCATACTGTCAACACTAAATTTCATCTTTTTCATGATTTCTTTGAAATCGAATAAATTCATCGTTTCTTATTAATACCTATAATAAGCGAGATTTTGCGATCCTATTTTCGGAGAGAATCACATGAGGTGAAATGTGTTTTCTCATATTGCGATAATCCTTATCTCCTTCGATTTCTTTTGATTTTTATGCGATATAACAATTGCAATGTTCGCATATAGGCGGTAAAATACTTTTACTGGTTTCTTTGCGTGTAATCCGGTTAGTGATGATATGTTCTCTATGATAAATAAGGATTATATTGGTTTGCGTTTGTTTCACGGCATTCACAAGCATAATAAGAACAGACAAGATTCCGCATCCATTGCGTCGCGGAAAATTTATGAGAGTAGGTGGAAGATATGACAAAAAAACACGGATCAAAAGTTGCAATTATTGGCGCAGGTGCAGTTGGCTCAACAATAGCTTTTTCAATGGCTATTCAGCAGCTTTGCACGGAACTCGTCCTCATTGATGTTAACAAGGCAAAAGCACAGGGCGAGGTTCTTGACATTAGCCACGGTCTCCCTTTCCTCGGTCAGATGGATATGTATGCCGGAGATTATTCGGATGTTGCCGATTGTGATCTGATCATTATTACAGCAGGAATTCCAAGAAAAGACGGAGAATCTCGTCTTGACCTTGCAAAGAAGAATGTTCTTCTCGGCAAGAAGATCACCGCAAGTATCATGGAGCATTATACGACCGGAAACATTTTGGTTGTGTCGAATCCTTGCGATGTAATGACATACATGGTTGGCAAGTGGTCTGGACTTCCATCTAACCGTATTCTCGGTTCAGGAACTGTCCTTGACAGCGCGCGTTTCCGTACACTTCTGTCTCAGAAACTTGATATCGATGTTCGTAATGTTCACGGATATATTATCGGCGAGCACGGCGATTCTCAGCTTCCTGCCTGGAGTGCAACAAATATTGCCGGACTGACAATTGATGACTACGCCAAGACGACTGGCATTTCATTCACACAAGCTGATCGTGTTGAGATTGCTGAGAAGACACGTTTTTCTGGTGCCGAAGTGATTAAGCTTAAGGGCGCAACCTTCAACGGGATTGCCGTTTCTGTTTCTACGATTGCAAAGTCTCTCCTTAAAGGTGACAACACAATCCGTACAGTAGGCTGCCGCCTTACAGGACAGTATGGTATTAATGACATTGTCACCAATGTTCCTTGTATCATTGGTGCCAATGGCGTAGAGCGCATTCTTGAGCTTGAACTTGATCCTCAGGAGCTTCGATTCCTTCAAGCTTCTGCCGAGAAGGTCCGCGAGATCTTGAATGAAGTTATCGATCTGTAATTGATTTAGTAAACACACAAATAAGCCTCTGTATTGCACGTAATCTGCGGTACAGAGGCTTTTTTTGCTATTCGTTCACGAGTAGATTTCTCTTGCTCCATCCGTTATTTCGGCCATATAGAAAGCAGGCGTATATCCCGTTTGCTTCTTATATGATTCGCAGGCCCCTGCCGTAAATGCCTCTACTTGCTCGTTCTCGACGATCGCAAT
>JBPOHB010000002.1:0-2164 GCA_052036055.1 Bacillota bacterium
AGTTATATTTTCTTCGGAAAGTCGTGCGAAGTATTGGGACTAGGTCAATCAAATTCAATACAGACGCTTGATTCCGTATGGGAAGAAGAAATTTTCAGTAGGATTCATCCTGATGACTGGAAGAAGCGTTGCCTGCAAGAACTTACCTTTTTCCGCATGATATCATCATCCCATTCCAAAGGATTGCAGACAGATTGGAGATAAGCAAGCATACCGTTGATCGTCACAGACAGAATATCATAGCCAAACTTCGAGTGAATAATACCACCGAAGCATGCCATAAAGCAAAAAGGTTAGGATTAATAGACTGACATGGCTTCTGCTTGCATGCTGTAGCCTGTTATCATGTCAAAATGCGCAGAAATCACAATCTGCAACAAAAAATAAATCAAATATGGAAAAGAAAGATTCAATTTTAAAGCCATTTGTGGCAGAAAACCTGTTTTGGATTAGAGAGCCAAAACAATATACGGTTACAGACTCTCTGATTACAATCGTTTCTGAACCTCACACAGATCTTTGGCAGCGTACCTATTATGGGTTCAGCAATGACAATGCTCCGGTGTTGCAAATGAAGACTTCAGACAAGTTCTTTTCTTTCACCGTCAAGACATCGTTCAATAGTTCTGCCCTATTTGACCAATGCGGTATTGCTATCTATCTTGATAGTGATAATTGGATGAAGGCATCAATAGAATACGAGAATGAGGAATATCAAAGATTGGGCAGTGTTGTAACAAACAACGGATACTCCGATTGGGCCACACACGACATATCTTCTTCTATCAAGGAAATGTGGTATCGCCTTAGCCGCAGAGAAAGTGACTACTATATAGAAACCAGTACAGACGGTGTTAATTTTCATCAGATGCGCGCATTTCATTTAGTCAAGGGAGATGGAGAAATTTCGTTCGGATTATACGCAGCTAGTCCTGTAGACCATTCATTTACTGCTACTTTTACAGAGATGAAAGTAGAAAAATGCAAATGAGAAACCTGGTCTGCAGAGAAAACCGGATTCAATCAAACTTCAAAATGACACAAACTTCTTACAAATAAACTACGAATCAAAGAAATTCAAAAGAGGGTGAGCCATGCATTTATGGCTCACCCTCATATCATTTTACAGGAAAAACATGCCGTAACATCTTTGTCGCAGCTTCGTCAATGCCTTTCAACCTCATCGCAATCGCGATGTAATAATACTGCCGTACCTTTGCAACCGAAATCAAACGATATAGGTTATGAATGCTAAAAGGGGAATTATTGTATTAGGATTGCTCTCGGCGGCTAGCATGCCAACGTGGGCGCAACAGATTAAGGGTGTCGTAATCGACCAGAAATCGAAAGAGACACTCATCGGTGCTGTCGTCACTGTGGATGGAACCAACGTGAAGGCTATCACCAACATCGACGGAAACTTCCAGATCGATGGATTGGATAAAGAAAAGAAATATACACTATATATAAATTATGTAGGATATAAGACTCAAAAAATTGACGGGGTTCAGGCGAAGGACGCAGACCAGGTGATTGCGCTGCAACCTGATGAACAGCAGCTGAAGGAGGTGACCGTTACCGCAGTGGAAAGGCGTAATACGGATGCGGCAATGATACAGGTGGCCAAAAGCAGTCCCGTCATCGTGAGCAATGTTTCGGCACAAGAAATATCCCGTACTCAGGATACGAATGCGGGTGAGGTGATACGCCGAGTGCCAGGCGTGAGCCTCATCGACGATAAATTCGTGATGGTTCGTGGTTTGTCACAGCGTTATAACAATGTGTGGGTGAACGGAGGAGCTGTGCCTAGTTCTGAGGCTGATTCCAGGGCATTCTCCTTCGATATCATCCCAAGTTCACAGATCGACAACCTTACCATCGTGAAGTCGCCATCGGCTGAATATCCTGCCGACTACTCGGGCGGTTTCATCATCGTCAACACCAAGGAGATTCCGGCAGAAAACAGTTTCAATATCGCCGTGGGCGGAAACTGGAATACATCTTCTGCCTTCAAGGACTTCTCTTACTCAAAAGGTTCGGGAACTGATTTTCTCGGTTTCGACAATGACTTGAGAAACCTGAATGGGGGCATCCATGCTGACTTGAATCCACAGCTCGATGCCAACGGAAAACCGGTGGGCGATTATGCTACTTCGCTCCTGGG